>DZAQ01000136.1 GCA_022729615.1 Sulfurovum sp. | reverse complement strand
TCACACTCAGGCTTGACCGCTTTGCACCGATACCTCCCAAAAAGCACCATTGCTTGATGGAGACGATGCAGATCGGTTTTGAATTTTTTGACCAGCTCCTCTTCCGTCTTGACCGCGGTAGATGCGCTGCTGAGTCCCACTCTATGAGCCACACGAAAGACATGTGTATCGACTGCCATGAGATTGGCTCCGGTAAATTCGATCATGACGACATTGGCGGTCTTCTGCCCTACGCCTGCGAGTTTCACCAGCTCACTCTGCTCCAGCGGGATAACGCCGCCATGAAGAGTGACCACGGACTGTGCCATCGAGATGAGATTTTTGGCTTTATTGTTGAAAAACGAACAAGACTTAATGTACTCTTTGAGCTCATCCAGATCAGCATCCGCGAGCTCCTTCGGCGAGGGATAGGCTTCAAAGAGTGCAGGGGTGATGATATTGACTCTTTTGTCGGTACACTGTGCCGAGAGCATCACACTGATGAGCAGTTCATAGAGATTTTTGTAATGCAGCTCTGTTACGGAGTCGGGATAGTGCTCCAAAAAGAGCGCTTTTATCTCCTCAATCTCTTTTTTGGTTGCCTGCTTTACTTTTTTGTGCTTTTTTGTTCTATCTTGTACCAAAACTCTTCACCAGCCTCTAATTTCACCCTCATTGTATCACAACAGACTTTGATACATCGCAGCTATCTTATTAATGAATGATTTACTCAAACTGGCTATACTAATGCACTTTAAAACAAAAAAGGAACGAAATGACAAAAATGATAAAAGTATCTCTTGTGGCCGCTTCAATGATCTTTACAGGTTTGACGGCTTCAGATATTTTAGCAACAGTGGATGGTAAAAATATTACCAAGCAGGATGCAGAACAATTTGTACGAACCGTATCCCAAGGCGGAGACTACAATCAGCTGGCTCCGGAGCAAAAGCAGATGATCACAGAGCGGCTTATCGAGCGTGAGCTTTTTGCCAAAGCAGCAGAGAAAGATAATATAGAAAATAATCAAGAATACAAAGAAGCCCTTGAAAAACTCAAGCAAGAGCTCAAAGTAAGTATCTGGATGAAGACCATCATGGACAACTCCGTCGTCAGCGACAGCGAAGCAAAAGATTTTTATGAGAAAAACAAAGACAAATTCAAGACTCCCGAAGGCGTCCACGCGAGACATATTCTCGTCGAGACAGAAGAGAGTGCCAAAGAGTTGATAGCTCAACTCAAAACACTCAAGGGCGAAGCGCTCAAAAACAAATTTATCGAATTGGCAAAAAGCAAATCCAAAGATGGTGCAAGCGCAAATGGCGGAGATCTAGGAACATTTTCAAAGGGTCAAATGGTGCCGGAGTTCGAAGAGGCAGTATTTAAGCTCAAAGAGGGTGAAATGACGGTTGCGCCGATAAAGACCCAGTTTGGCTATCATGTGATACTTGTCGAAGAGGTGAAACCTGAATCTGCCGTCGCATTTGAAGATGTCAAAGAGAAAATTATCCAGACCTTGAAACAAAAACAGTTCCAAACAAAACTCCAAGAGGCTGCCAAAGAGCTCAAAGCAAAAGCCAAAATAGAGGTCACAGAGGCTCCTGTCTCGGAAAATAACGCTACAATCAAATAATAACAATAAGGGCTCTTTCGGTAGGGCTCTATAAAAAATTATATTAATATAGAAGGAATTGAATGAAAAAAATACTCTTAAGTACATCGTTGGCGCTAGCGCTCACCTCCATCACAGCTTTCGCTGAAGATCCGCTCAAAAACTCTTTGATGCCTGACAAACAAGAGCAGATCGCGCCTGATCTTGATGCACTCAAAGTAGCGGCGCCTCAAGCAGCAAGCAGACCGGCTGACGCGGTGATCGCCACAGTGGATGGAGCGCCCATCATCAAGAAAGATGCAGATAAATTTTTAGCGCTCGCCAGCAAAGGGCAAGCTATGGATATAGACCAACTTCCTGCCAAGCAAAAAGAGGCACTTATCCAGGGCTTGGCAGCTTCCAAACTCATAGAGATCAAAGCGCAAAAGGAGGTATCTGAAGATATCAAGAATAAACTTGCCGCTCGTTATTGGGCAGAACAAGAGGTGATGAAAATAAAAGTAGATGAAAAAGAGGTAAAAGCACTTTATGAGAAAAATAAAAGTGTTTTCAAAGACAAAGAGGGCAAACAGCTCTCTTTTGAGAAGGTTTCCAAGTATGTCGAGATGCAAGCCAAGCAAAAAAAATTCAATGATGAGCTGATGAAAAACGCCAAAATAGTAATCAAATAAAAACCAAAAGGAGTCTCCCATGTCCATGAAAGTTCTTGATGCAGTAAAAGCAGGTGTAGCCACAGGTGATGATCTACAGAAAATCTTTGCCATAGCCAAAAATGAAGGATTTGCTATCCCGGCTGTAAATGTAGTCGGTACAAGCACTATCAACGCAGTGATCGAAGCAGCAGCCAAAGTAGGCTCTCCTGTCATTGTCCAACTCAGTAACGGAGGCGCTGCATTCTATGCCGGCAAAGGAATCCCGGCCGATCAAGCAGCGATTCTTGGTGCTATATCGGCTGCCAAACATGTCCATACTGTAGCTGTAGCATATGGTGTACCGGTCATTTTGCACACTGACCATGCAGCCAAAAAACTCCTTCCATGGATCGACGGACTCCTTGATGCGAGTGAAGCGCATTTTGAGCAATTTGGCTCACCGCTTTTTTCCTCCCATATGCTGGATCTCTCAGAAGAACCTCTGGAAGAAAATATCGAAATCTGCGCGAAATATCTTGAACGAATGAGCAAAATGGGTATGACGCTAGAGATAGAACTCGGCGTCACAGGCGGTGAAGAGGATGGTGTGGACAATAGCAATGTGGACAATGCACTCCTCTACACACAACCCGAAGATGTCAACTATGCCTATGAGATGCTCAGCAAAATCAGCCCGAATTTCACTATCGCAGCCTCTTTTGGCAATGTCCATGGTGTCTATAAGCCGGGGAATGTCGTCTTGACTCCGAAGATTCTCGATAACTCACAAAAATATATCGAATCAAAGCACGGTACGGCGCCAAAGCCGGTCAATTTCGTCTTCCATGGCGGCTCAGGTTCCACTCATGAAGAGATCAGAGAGGCGATCGGCTATGGTGTGGTAAAGATGAATATTGATACCGATACCCAGTGGGCATTTTGGGACGGCGTGAGAGAGTATGAAGCCGCTCACCATGACTATCTCCAGGGTCAGATCGGCAATCCAAAAGGCGAAGATGCGCCCAACAAGAGCTATTATGATCCTCGCAAATGGCTCAGAGCAGGGGAGGAGTCAATTATCAAACGACTCCAGATCGCTTTTGAAGATCTCAACTGCATAGGCAGGAATTAA
>DZAQ01000135.1 GCA_022729615.1 Sulfurovum sp. | reverse complement strand
AAAAGAGGTATATTAGTCAAATATTTTGTACTATTCGTCGGAAAACTACGGCGTTATGCCATAGTTTCGCTCAATTAGGAGCAGTGCCCGCCGCCGCAGCAGCCACCGGAAGTCTGCGGTCTTGATGAGGTGGCGATGGAGAATTGGTCGCCATTTTCGCTGAGTTTGAACTCATGTTTTTGGCAGAAGTTTGTATTCATGTGACGAACCATGAGTTGCGCTTGCAAGAGAGCGTCATCTTTGGATGCGAAACTTTTATTGTTTTCAAATTCACTTCGCTTGAAGCAGCCGCACTCTTGGTTGATATTGATCGTAAACATATTTATTCCTTTTGGTTGATTTTGGAGGGCGATAATAATCAAAATGAATTAAAAAGCGGTACGACTTTTAAAATAGATAAAAAAACTCTGATTTAATTCAGAATCAAAGTTATTTCTATTGAATTCGTACTTTTCGAGAGGGGCAATAAGCTTGGTATTCTCTTTATTTAGCTCTTTTTGGATAGAATCATCCCATTTATTTCAATGAAGACAAAAGGATAGAAGTGGAAGTTGTAGCAAAACAGATTGATGATGCCAATGTAGTGATAGAGGCAAAGATCACAAAAGAGGAAATCGAAAAGAAGATCGATCAGCTTGCAAAAGGAGCAGGCAAACAGGTCAAAGTAGCCGGTTTCAGAAAGGGCAAAGTACCTGCGCATGTCGTCAAGCAGATGCATGGAGAGAAGCTTGGGCAGGATGCCGAAGGGGCGATGGTGAGAGAGGTGCTTGATGCGGGGAGCAATGAGCTTGCTCTCAAGCCGGAGAACATCCTCGGACAGCCGGTGTTTTTGAAATACAACAGAACAGATGATGGGATAGAACTTGAGATCGAGATCTCTTTGCGACCTCTGTTTGACCCCGAGGGGTATGCGGATGCGGTGCCGTCGTATGAGCAGCCTGCAGTAGAGGAGAGCGAGAGAGATGAGCGCCTCAGCGGTCTGATCGCTGCGCAAGCTCCTTATGAGACGATCAAGAGAAAGCGAGCGCTCAAAAAAGAGGATATGGCGGTAATTGATTTTGTCGGGACAATCGATGGTGTCGAATTTGCCGGCGGAAAAGCAGAAGGGTTCAATCTCAAGATCGGTTCGGGACAGTTCATCCCCGGTTTTGAAGAGCAAATGATCGGCATGAAAATAGGCGAGGAGCGGGCTGTCACGGTTTCGTTTCCTGAGGCATACCATGCAAAAGATCTTGCCGGCAAAGAGGCTCTGTTCCAAGTGAAGCTCAATGATATCCAAGTCAAAACAGTCCCTGAGCTTGACGATGCGTTGGCGGCTAAGCTTCTGCGAGGGGAAGAGAACCCGAGCGTAGAGCTCCTCAAAGAGAGAGTCGCTGATCAGATCAAACAAGAGAAGCTCTCCAAGATCTACAACGATGAGCTCAAGCCTAAATTGGTAGAGGCTTTGGTTGCAAAGTATGATTTTGCACTGCCCAAAAATATCGTTGAGCAAGAGATCGATGTGAAGGTCAACGAAAAAGCAAAAACCATGACCAAAGAGGAGCTTGACGGGTACAAAGAAAACCCTGAAAAAATCAATGCTTTGCGAGAAGAGCACAGAGGTGATGCGACCGATAGTGTGAAAGCGACATTTATCGTGGATGCAATCGCAAGAAAAGAGAGTATAGTGGTGAGCGATGATGAAGTTTCTCAGGCTATTTATTATGAGTCGATGATGAATGGACAAGACCCTCAGCAAGTCATCAAATATTATCAAGAGAAAAATCTTCTTCCTGCCATCAAAATGGGCATGATAGAAGATAAACTCTTTGCGAAGCTTTTGGGACTTTAGAAGTTCCCTCTCGTTCGATGCCTAATGGCTCTCGACGATAGTTTTTGAATCAAGGATAAAAATGAGTTATATTCCATATGTTATAGAGCAAACAGGCAGAGGCGAGAGAAGTTACGATATCTATTCGCGCCTTCTCAAGGACAGAATAATTATGCTAACAGGCGAGGTGAACGACTATGTTGCTTCTAGCATAGTAGCGCAGATGCTCTTCTTGGAGGCGCAAGATCCGGACAAGGATATCTATTTTTATATCAACTCTCCGGGCGGTGTCATCACCAGCGGTCTATCCATGTATGATACGATGAACTATATCAAACCGGATATCGTCACGATATGTATCGGTCAAGCGGCTTCAATGGGGGCGTTTTTGCTCTCTTCCGGCACCAAGGGCAAGCGCTATGCTCTGCCTCATGCCCGTATCATGATACATCAGCCCTCAGGCGGCGCACAAGGTCAGTCAACAGATATTCAGATACAAGCCAAAGAGATACAAAGACTCAAAGATACTCTCAATGAACTTTTGGCCGACCAGACAGGCAAGCCTGTCAAGCGTATCGAAAAAGATACAGAGCGGGATTTTTTTATGTCTTCGCAAGAGGCGCTTGAGTATGGGCTCATCGACAAAGTCCTCACAAAAAGCTTCAACTAGGCAGAGTCGGCAAAACTATGGTACGCGAAATTATAATCTATCCTGACAAGCGTCTCAAGGAGATATCCAAGGAGGTGCATAGCTTTGGTGAGGATATTTGTCAGCTATTGGATGATATGTACGATACCATGATCGCCAAAAACGGTGTGGGTTTGGCGGCGATTCAAGTGGGCGCCCCCTTGCGTGCATTGATCATCAATGTCCCGATCGAAGAGACAAAGGGGGCGGCAGAGCAGCCTAGAGAAAATACTCTTGAGATCATCAATCCTGTCGTGCTCTCCAAAAGCGGATCGACTTTCTATCAAGAGGGGTGTCTGAGCGTGCCGGGGATCTACGAAGATGTTGAGCGGTTTGAGTATGTCAAAATCGCCTATTTTGACAGATTTGGCAATCAGCATACCATGGAGGATGATGCGTTTTTGGCGATAGCTATCCAGCACGAGATGGATCATCTCGACGGGAAGGTTTTTGTAGAAAAATTCTCTTATATCAAGCGCAAAAAATTTGAAAAAGAGTGGAAAAAAAGACTCGCTGCACTCTAGATAAATATTTCAAAATGGCATATTCTTGTATCTCAAATAAATCCTGCCCTATAATACAAACATGGACACAATAAATAATAACGAAACCCTTCTTGAAGAGCCGGCTGACCAAGAATCTATTGTCAATAGGATGCTTTGTGCGACACTCGAAGGAGTGCAGGCAAAAGTCATTGAAGTTGAAGCGACCTTCACGAAGGGGCTTCCTGGATTTGCCGTCGTAGGCTTGGCGAGCAATGATATCCAAGAGTCCAGAGAGCGGGTAAAATCGGCTCTTCTCACAAACGACTTCATATTTCCTCCACTCAAGATCACGATCAATTTGAGTCCTAGCGACCTC
>DZAQ01000134.1 GCA_022729615.1 Sulfurovum sp. | reverse complement strand
CAAAGTTATTTTGGCTATAATATACATCCATTTTTCTGAAGTTTACATCTCTTGAAAGTACTTTGAGCCAACTATAAACGATATATAAAGTATTTTTATGAGGTGTAAAAACCCAGATTCGAATTCTCACAAGCTCGACCAAAAGAGTTATTGTGAAAAAAATTAAACAAAAGGAAACGATTTGCCAACCATTAACCAGTTGATTCGCAAAGAGCGTAAAAAGGTGGTCAAAAAATCAAAATCACCGGCGCTTGCGAAGTGTCCTCAAAGAAGAGGCGTTTGTACAAGAGTTTACACAACCACACCAAAGAAGCCTAACTCAGCGCTTAGAAAAGTTGCAAAAGTTAGATTGACAAGTGGGTTTGAAGTCATCTCTTATATCGGAGGAGAGGGTCACAACCTTCAAGAGCACTCAATCGTACTCGTGAGAGGCGGAAGGGTCAAAGACTTACCGGGTGTGAAGTATCACATTGTTCGTGGAGCGCTCGATGCATCGGGAGTAAATAACAGAAAAGTTGCCCGATCCAAATACGGAACTAAGAGACCTAAAAAATAGTTTTAAGCCGTAATGTTGAGCCTAGTAATAGGCTTTAGGCAGGTGTTGTCATAATCCTTAGGGGACAAGACTTGAGTAAATCAAAAAGATTGAAGGAAAATCAATGAGAAGAAGAAAAGCTCCGGAGAGACATGTGCTCCCAGATCCGATCCATGGATCAGTTAATTTGACAAAATTTGTCAATGCAGTTATGCTTGACGGCAAAAAAAGTGTTGCACAAAAGATAATGTATGGTGCGCTTGAGAGAATCGAATCAAAATCGGGCGAAAAAGGTATCGAAGTTTTCAATAAGGCTATGGATAATGTAAAGCCTGTGATGGAAGTGAAGAGCCGCAGAGTCGGCGGGGCAACCTATCAAGTACCTATGGAAGTTCGTCCTGCGAGACAGCTTTCACTAGGAATCCGATGGATTGTAGATGCGGCTAGAAAAAGAAATGAAAGAACAATGATCGAGCGTCTTTCCAACGAGTTGATGGATGCAGCCACAGATAAAGGCTCTGCATTCAAGAAAAAAGAGGATACATACAGAATGGCTGAAGCAAATAAAGCTTTCGCTCACTACAGATGGTAAGGAAATAACCTATGGGAAGATCACATCCGCTTGAAAAAGTAAGAAATATCGGGATCGCTGCGCATATTGATGCCGGCAAGACAACCACGACCGAGAGAATCCTGTTCTATACAGGTGTCTCTCATAAGATCGGTGAGGTGCACGACGGCGCTGCAACAATGGACTGGATGGAGCAGGAGCAGGAGAGAGGGATCACGATCACTTCCGCTGCAACTACTTGCGAATGGTTGGATCATCAGATCAATATCATCGACACTCCCGGCCACGTTGACTTTACTATCGAAGTTGAACGATCTATGAGAGTACTCGACGGAGCGGTTGCTGTCTTCTGTTCTGTCGGTGGTGTACAGCCGCAGTCTGAAACAGTATGGAGACAAGCCAACAGGTATGGTGTCCCCAGAATCGTATTTGTAAACAAAATGGATAGAACGGGCGCTGACTTCTATGAAGTTGAGAGACAAATCAATGAGAGACTCAAATCTCATGCTGTTCCTATCCAGTTGCCTATCGGCGCAGAAGAGGGCTTTAAAGGGATAGTTGATCTTGTCACTATGAAAGCAACTGTCTGGAGCGATGATCAGAGTAAAATGGGTCAAGAGTATAATGTCGTGGATATCCCTGCCGATATGGTCGAAAAAGCAAACGCTTATCGAGAGAAACTCATCGAGGCTATCTCAGAAACTGACGATGCGCTTATGGAGAAATTCATGGAGGGCGAGGAGTTGAGCGAAGAGGAGATCAGAACAGGTATCAAAGCCGCAACTCTTGCTATCACTATCATCCCTATGACTTGCGGTACTGCATTCAAAAACAAAGGTGTCCAGACGCTTCTTGACGCAGTTGTGAACTATCTGCCTGCTCCAACTGAGGTGCATGAGATCAGAGGCGAGTATGAAGACGGTACCGAGACGACCGTAGAGTCAGCCGATGATGGCGAGGTCGCTGCTCTTGGATTTAAGATCATGACGGATCCATTTGTCGGTCAGTTGACTTTCGTGCGTGTCTATAGAGGCGTACTTGAGTCAGGTTCGTATGTTTACAATACTACAAAAGGCAAAAAAGAGCGTATCGGTCGTCTTTTGAAAATGCATGCGATCAAAAGAGAAGAGGTTGATGCTATCTATGCCGGTGAAATCGGCGCGGTTGTGGGTCTCAAGACTACACTTACGGGCGATACTCTTGCGGGCGAGAAAGATAAAGTCATCCTTGAGAGAATGGTATTCCCGGATCCTGTTATCTCAGTAGCAGTAGAGCCGAAAACCAAAGCTGACCAAGAGAAGATGGGTATCGCTTTGGGCAAATTGGCACAAGAGGATCCGTCATTCCGTGTTTCAACAGACGAGGAGTCCGGACAGACTATCATCTCCGGTATGGGTGAGCTTCACCTTGAAATTCTTGTTGACAGGATGCTAAGAGAGTTCAAAGTAGAGGCGGAAGTGGGCGCTCCACAGGTTGCCTACAGAGAGACTATCAGAAAAGCCGTCAACAAAGAGTATAAATATGCCAAGCAGTCCGGTGGACGCGGTCAATACGGACATGTATTCCTCAAGATCGAGCCACAAGAGCCGGGCGCCGGATATCTGTTCGTTGATGAGATCAAAGGAGGGGTGATACCAAAAGAGTATGTCCCTGCAGTCAATAAAGGTATCGTTGAGGCATTGGGACGAGGTATCCAAGCCGGATATCCGATCGAAGATGTCAAAGTGACACTTTATGATGGATCATACCATGAAGTTGACTCCTCTGAAATGGCGTTTAAACTTGCCGGATCAATGGGCTTCAGAGAAGGGTGCCGCAATGCCGGTCCGGTCATTCTCGAGCCGCTTATGAAGGTTGAAGTAGAGGTTCCTGAAGAGTCTATGGGTGATGTCATCGGTGATATCTCAAAACGAAGAGGTCAGATAACAGGAATGAACGAGAGATCTGGCAACAAAATCGTTGATGCCTTCGTCCCTCTTTCGGAGATGTTCGGATACTCAACAGATTTGAGATCGATGACACAAGGTCGTGCTACCTACTCTATGGAATTTGACCATTATGAGGAAGTTCCGACAAATGTAGCAAAAGAGATCATCACAAAAAGAAACGGCTAATCGTTTCTCTTTCCCTGCTAGTGAGAGCATCTGCTCCTGCTGGCAACTTTCCCTAAAACCCTGCAATTTTATAATTTTTGTTGCCAATCAAATAAATATGATTCTGTGATTATGTGTCTAATTTGAGGGCACCTCTAAAAACTAGATTGCCGCGCTTCGCTCGCAATGACAAATCCCT
>DZAQ01000028.1 GCA_022729615.1 Sulfurovum sp. | reverse complement strand
GATGCACCGAATGCCGCAGCGATATTTGGCATAGCCCTGATGGTATAATCGGCTTTTATCTTTGAGCGGAGCAGCTCTATGGGCGTGCCGGCTAGGATGGAGTAGAGCGCGCGCGCTTTGCCACTCAACTCTTTGGAGACGGCATCAAGCGCATAAGGTTTGACGCAGAGGAGGATATTTTTGTCAGTAATATCTGTTTGGTTGAGCAGGGAAGAGGGTGCATGATATTTGGTTGCAAATATCTCCATTTTGCTTCTGTCTCGGAGTACAAACTCAAGCTCATATCGCCCCATTAGCCCATCTGCAAGGGCAGTTGCCATAGCCCCGCTTCCAATAATTGTAAGTTTCATATCCATACCTTCAGCTCTCTAGTGACTCTATTATAGCAAAACATCATTAGGTTTTTACATACTTTAAGATATTATAAAAGGAGAAATTATTAGGGGTAAAATATGAAAAAGACTCTTCTGTTGTCATTAGCTGCCGCATTTTTGCTCTCCGGATGTTTGGGAGAGAAGGATGATGTAAGCGAGTATAATAAACCGGCGCTTTACTGGTACAAAAAAATTGCAGAATCTATCGGAAATTCCAATCTTGAGAAAGCTGATGAGTACTATCTTTCGCTCAAAAGCGAGCATCTTCGCTCTCCTCTTTTGCCTACATCAATCATGATGCTTGCGCATGGTCACATGGATGAGGAGGAGTATTTGTTGGCAAATTTCTATTTTGAGGAGTACAACAAACGATTTGCGACGAGTGAAGGGCGGGAATATGCGGATTTTATGCAGATCAAATCGGCATTTTTGGGTATCAAAGATGTCAATAAAGATCAAAAATTGATGATGGATACGCTGGGCAATGCCGAAAAATTTGTTTTGCGTCATCCCGATTCAAACTATGATCCTCTCGTAAAAACTATCATAGCAAGATTGCATATGAGCCAATATCTTCTCAATGAAAATATCGCAGCGCTCTATAATCGCGTCAATAAAGACGACGGCGCCAAGATATATCGAGCAAAAAACGCCCAATCACCGTTTAAAATAACCGATATTGAGCTTCCAAATAAAGGTATCTTGAGCAGGGTGTTTGACTAATATGCAGCTGAGTGATTATGATAGATTTCCTACTGTCTTGCCGGTAGTAGTTGAGGATAGCCTCTTTTTTTATCCATTTATGATCAGCCCGATTTTTTTGAGCGCACAAGAGGATATTGACGCGGCAACTTATGCCATGGAGCACAATTCGCTCCTGTTTGTAGTCTCAACCAGAGAAGGGCATGAGGGTGAACGGAGTTTTGAGTCTATCTATACATACGGTGTAGTAGGCTCTATCATGCGAAAAGTGCATATCACTGACGGACGCGTGAAGATACTCTTCCAAGGGTTGGCTCGCGGTGTGATCTCTCAGCCGTATGAGGGGGATTTTCCGCGTGCACTGATCAATATCGTTGAGAGCGAACCCTACAATCAACTCAAGGTAGATGCTTTGATGGATATATTGCGGGACAAAATCAAACAGCTCTCTACTGTCAGCAGCGCTTTTCCGGCTGATTTGCTCAAGACCATCGAGGAGAATGATGAGCCGCATCGCATAGCCGATCTTGTCTCTTCGATGCTCAAGTTGAAAAAAACAAGAGCCTACGAACTCTATATAGAGAGTCATATTGAGACTCGTCTGCTTGCGCTTGTTGACATCATCATCGAAGAGATCGAGTCTGCAAAAATACAGCGAGAGATTCGCAATAAAGTGCATTCAAAAATCGAACAGACCAATAAAGAGTATTTTCTCAAAGAGCAGCTCAAGCAGATACAAAAGGATCTGGGTGTAGATACCCAAAGGGAAGAGGAGATTGCGATTTTTCACGAGAAGCTGCAGTCTATAAAAGAGTATGTGAAAGAAGATGCCTATATCGAAGTCAAAAAACAGCTCGATCGGCTGAAGCGAACCCATCCTGATAGCGCCGATGCGAATATTTTGCAAAGCTATTTGGAGCTTGTTTTTGAGATCCCATTTGGGAAAAATGCCAAAAAAAGGCTGAGTGTGCAGGATGTTGCAAATACACTCAATAAAGATCACTACTCCCTAGAGAAACCAAAAGAGCGCATCGTAGAGTTTTTTGCTGTTCGAGAGCTTGCGGAGCTCAGAGGGGTGAAGCAGGGTGATGCCAAAGGGGTTATCCTCTGTTTTACAGGACCTCCGGGTGTCGGGAAAACATCTCTTGCCAACTCTATAGCGACTGCGTTGAAGCGTCCGCTTGTACGGATCGCCCTTGGGGGCATGGAGGATGTCAATGAGCTTCGGGGACACCGCCGAACTTATGTCGGCGCTATGCCCGGAAGGCTGGTACAAGGGATCATAGAGGCCAAAACAATGGATCCCGTGATTGTGCTCGATGAGATCGACAAAGTGGGTCGAAGTCAAAGAGGGGATCCGACTGCTGCGCTTCTGGAGATACTTGATCCTGAACAAAACACCAATTATCGTGACTATTATCTCAATTTCCAAATAGATTTGAGCAAAGTTATATTTATCGCTACAGCCAATGATGTGGGGCGAATTCCGGCGCCTTTGCGAGATAGAATGGAGTTCATTTCACTCAACAGCTATACGCCAAATGAGAAATTTGAGATAGCGCAGCGCTATTTGATACCCCAGGAGCTCAAAAAACATGCATTGCGGAAAGATGAATTCTCTCTCTCCGGTTCTGCGCTGAAGCTTCTTATCGAGGAGTACACGAGAGAACCGGGCGTAAGAAATCTTCGCAGAAAATTGGCTTCTCTTATGAGGAAGAGCGCGCGAGAACTGCTTGAAAATAGAGAAAAAAATAAGATATCTATCACTCTAAAGAATCTCGATAAGTACGCGGAGAAGAAGATTTTTGAAATATCACCCGTAGAAGATCAGCCGCAGATTGGAATCGTCAATGGTTTGGCGTGGACAGCTGTTGGCGGTGATGTGCTTACGATTGAGGCGATCAAGATCAAAGGCAAGGGGGCGATGCAGCTCACCGGAAGTCTGGGTGATGTCATGAAGGAGTCGGCAAGAATCGCTTTGAGCGTAGTCAAGATCTTGATCGATAATAATGTACTTGAGGTTCCCCAAGAGAGTATTCCTCATACCATCAAAGAGAGCAGTGACGAAATTGAAGTAGATGCAAGCGAAGTGTACAAACGCTATGACCTTCACATACATGTGCCTGAAGGCGCAACACCCAAGGACGGTCCAAGCGCGGGTATAACGATGGCAGTCGCCATTGCTTCGATCTTGAGCGATAAAAGGGTGGACAATAAAGTAGCCATGACGGGGGAGTTGACGCTTTCAGGGAAGGTGCTGCCTATCGGAGGTCTCAAGGAGAAGCTCATCGCGGCATACAAAGTCGGGATAACAAAAGCATTGATACCTCAGAAAAATTATCAAAGAGACTTAGAGGAGATACCTAATGAGGTCAAAGAAAATATGCAAATTGTTCCGGTAAAAAGAATCGAAGATGTATTGAAAGAGGTTTTAATCTAATGGACACCTCTATAAACTAGATTGCCGCGCTTCGCTCGCAATGACAAATCCCCGTTGTTGCAAGGCTTTGAAAAACTGTGGCAGTCTATTATTGAATTTTTAGAAGCGCCTTAATATCAATCATAGACAAGTCGCCTATGATAAAAAAATTGTTAGATTAACTCCATTGATCGATAACGCGTGAGAGATCTTTTTCTATTATCGGTTTTCTCAAAAAGTCGTTTGCTCCATTATCAAAAACCTCTGTCTTCTTTGTGTCATCCGTTGTGAGGACGATGATGGGAATATTACTATTGACCATATCGGCACGAAATATTTTCAAAAACTCAATTCCATTGAGTATCGGCATCATAATGTCAAGAAGAATCATATGAATATCATCTCTGCTTCTAAGTTTTTCTAGTGCGTCAGATCCGTTTTCTGCTTCGACGATCCCGCTTACCTTGGGATTTTTTCTAAGCAGTGCCTTGAGGAGCATTCTGTTAATCATATCATCATCTACAATTAATACATTTATACCCATTTTTTTGCCTCCTTAGCTTTTGTACCTATTGATGATCGCTTCAAGTGAATCTTTGGAGAGTATATGTGAGGTTGATTCACCATACTTTACATTGATTGGAAATTGTCTCTCGCTATTTGAAAGAGCAATTATAGCAATTTCATTTTCAATGCTGCTGATATTTGATGGAAGCAGATCATTGTCAATAAATAAAATACCATATTCATTGCTGAGAACTTCATGTTCAAGATCAGAAATATCACTTAAAATCGTATATTCTTGGTGAAGATTTTCGACCATTTTACCTAGAATTCGAGCCTCCAAAAGACTCTGTTTTGCAATAAGAATTTTATCGCCTCTCTTTTGCTCAGCAGTATCAGAGGGAAGTAAAATTGTGTTATTGTCGTCACTCTCTTTGTCCAATTGGAATGATGGTTTCTCATTGGAGATGTAACTTTGAGTGCTCTCCTTCTCGGCTTTTGTAACTATCTCATCTTTATCTACAATTTTGTCGGCAAGATATTTGTTGAGCACTGCTAGTAACTCAGATGTCTCTAGGGGTTTTGAGATATACTCATCCATCCCTTCACTTAAAAATCTCTCTTTGTCTCCCTTGAGGGCATTGGCTGTAAGTGCAATAATCGGAATATGTTTTTGATCCTCATCTTCTTCAAAGTCAAGAATCTCGTGAGTTGTTTCGATACCATCCATGACCGGCATCTGGATATCCATAAATACTAAGTCGTATTCGTTATTTCGTCGTTTTTCAAATGCTTCCAAACCATTATTTGCTATATCGACAGCAAGTCCGGATTCTTCTAGAATATGACGAATGAGCTTTTGGTTGATGATATTATCTTCGGCAACCAGTACATTCGCATTGAAATAATTACCTGTTTTCTTGGCAACTTCATCAATTTTTTGCGTTGAAATATTTGCACTTCTAAGAAGAACTTCTCTCACCTTTGTAAGTGTAATTGGTTTATAGAGAACATTCTCCTGCGGCACACCGAGACTTTCGATCCTGTCTCTGCTTGTGAGGTTGGCAATGACAATAAGCTCTGATTTCTTGATATTGGGCAGCGCGTCGAGAATATTCTGTTTCGCAGTATCGATATCGATCCAGTAGTTTTTGCAGATATCTGCATCTTTAAGATCTTTGAGTTCTCCGACAGACTCAAAAAGTTTAATATTTGGACCAAAGTACTCAAGATAACTATCAATGTAAGTGTCCAATTTGGATGGTATTTTTTGCTCATATTTTGCAAAAGTCAAAGAGGTAAAGGCATTGAAAAGATCTGTCTCGATTGAAGGGAGTTCCTCGAGAGGCAGACTGAAGAAGAATGTGGTTCCGTGATCTTTAACACTCTCAACCTCCAGCTCTCCGCCCATCAACTCAACAAATTGTTTTGAGAGCGTAAGTCCAAGACCGGTTCCCCCATATTTTCTTGTAATAGAGACATCCGCTTGAGCAAATGCAGTAAAGATTTTTGACTGCTGCTCTTTTGTCATACCTATACCGCTATCTTGTACGCTGAAGTAAATTCTGTTATCTTCTTTGCCGTCATGAATTTTCTTGATCTCAACATTGATCTTCCCGCCGTAGCTGGTGAATTTAACAGCATTGCTCATAAGGTTGATGAGAACCTCTTTTATCTTGGTTGGATCGCCTTTGAGTTTTTTGCTGATTGTAGGATCAAGATAGAAATTGAGGTCAATATTTTTTTCTGACGCAGCAACTCCATATGTCTCAACAGCGCTATTAAATTCTGCTTCAGCATCAAATGCGATATGCTCAATCTCAACTTTATTACTCTCGATCTTGGAGAGGTCAAGGATATTATTGATAATACTCAGAAGATTTTCAGAACTTTTATCGATAATTGCGAGAAATTCTCTCTGCTCATCATCGAGTGGAGTTGTTTTGAGAAGTTCTGTGAAGCCGACAATTCCATTGAGCGGTGTTCTGATCTCATGAGACATATTGGCAAGGAAGAGTGATTTTGCCTCATTGGCTTGCAGTGCAAGCATTTTGTCATTTTTTGCAGTGTCAACAAGGTTGTCTAGGAATCTATAAGCCTCTTTGGTTCCTTCGTGGGTGTCAAGATTAATATTTTCGATTGAAGCAGCTTCTGAAAAATTGAGGTTGTCGCCTTGCTTCATCTCGTCAACAGCTTTATTGAGAACGCCCTCTAGCTCTTTGATATTTCTTGAAATATCTCTCGTGGTTGCAAATCCTAAAAATGCAAGCAAGATAGCAAAAAGCCAGATCAAAGTAGAGACTATAAGTGTTAAAAGCTGTTGCTGGAGATATGCATCAGATTTTTCCCAAAGTTTACTTGAAACTATGGTTTGAGCTTTTGAAAGAAGTGTAATCTTTTTTGTCTGAAGCGCAAACCAATCTGTCGGATCCTCAGTATAGTCCCCATTGTCCACATCGGTTTGGATGGCTGAAGATGTTTCTGCGAGACTGGTGAGCATCATCTTGTTTTCAGGTGTTTCATAGAGTTCATTGATTTTTCTGAGCATCTCAGCATCGGATATCTCTTTGGAATCAAATCCGTTTGCTTTTGTTTTAAATCTATCCCAAAGAGCAATTTCATCAAAATCCATTGAGGCTTTTTTGGTTATAAAATAGGAGACAAAACCTCTTTCAAGACCGGAATTTTCTTTGGCGATATCGATTTTGTTGAGCGTGGCGATCAATGAGGCAATTTCGGTATTGAGCGCGAAATTGTTCGTTTGAAGCAAGTTGTTCAGCGTAGGAGTGGCTATCTGCTCAGTATAGTCTTTGAAAAAAATATCTACGAATACCGCCTTATCACTATCTACATGAGCTCTAAACTCAGGGATTTTTTTGGTATTCTCCAAGAGTTCGTTATATTTTGATGCGTCAAGAAGCTGATTTTTATCAATAATGAACGAGAAAAGAGGATTGGACTGGGTTTGAAGATTCTTCTGAAGCTTTGCAATCGATTCGTCGAGCGCTTTTCTCTCATTTTGGAGGGGCTGGGAGAAGCTTTTTTTGTCAGATCCGAGATAGAGTGAAGTCAAGCCCCGTTCTTTCCCGGTTTGTACTAACATTTCATTTAAGAGCGCGTTATTGTTGAGAACCGTTTTGAGTGCATTTGCTTTTTCGTAGTTTTGATACGATGTTATCAAGAAATAACTAGAAAGAAGCAGCAAGAGTACGATCGGAACAATTCCGGTTATTTTGAGTCTTTTTCTGATAGTCATATTTGTCTCCTATGATTTTTTATTGGATATGTTTTTCATGAGCATTTCAAATGCCAAAAATTGACCCCAATACTTCTTGAGCAGTGGTTCAAATCGAGAGCGTTCCTCACAAAATTGAAGCTCTTCAAGCGTTTGCGCCAATGGAACAATTCTGAGATTGCTGGCGGCACCTTTGAGTTTGTGGGCTGTTTTGTGGATCTTGTCAATATCTCCACTCCTGCAGGCATCTTTAAATATCTGTACCTCCTCATTTGCCTGAACGATAAAATCACCTACAAATTCTCGAATAAGATCAACAGGCAAGGAGAGATCATCCGCTGCTTTTTCCGGCTGAAAATCAAAATGGATAGGTTTAATCCCATCAAGATTGAGATCGCAAATTTGATTTTCAAAACTTATGATCGGCTCTTCTGCTTTTGTCTCAAAAACAGGGATAAATTGTTCGGATGGTATCGGATGAGTTGAGAGAGTTGAGAGTGATTGATAAAAGTCATGGATAGCTGTTTTTGCCTCTTCCCCACTGCTTTTTTCTATTCGTCCAAGAATATCTGTCAGAGATGAGAGCCGTAGAACTTCTGATAATTTTTGCAATGAAGCAATAGCATTCGCCTGCTCTGCGCTCCCCGCATTTTTGATATTCTCCTCTTGAATGATCGCCTGATCAACAAATTCATCAAGGAAACCGGAGAGATCCTCTTGCGAAATTCCCAGATCATCACTTATTGATTTGAGATCAATGACAATTTTTTCTGGGGGTAGGGTCGATATTTCTGTTTCGACCTCTTCTGAAATATTGATAGATGGGATATGCTCATCGGGAAGAAGATTTATGGTATTTTCATCTCTATCTGATACTAATGGAATGATCTCCTCCGGTCTATTCGTGTCAAAATAACTTACCGCCTCTTCCGGCTTTGGTTCGTTTTCGATCTCCAGCTTTATGAACTCTTCCGGTTTTGGAGCCTCTTCGTAATCGAAAGTTTGCTCTGCTGCATCCAAAGGATGTATTTCAAAAGTATCGGAAGACTCAATCTCGTCTATTGGAGCGATCGTTTCAACAGTTTCGGAAACTTGAACCAAAAGAAGATTGCCCATCACTGTACTGAGAGGATAGGAGTGTATGGTGGGTGAAAGTCTTTTTGTGCCGGTGATAATTTCGACACTGTTATCAAGTTTTGTATCAAAAGTTACCCGATTGCATGCGATTTCTCCAAATAGCTCTTGAAGAGTCTTCATACCAATATATGATAAAAAACTCTGATCGGCAGCTACTATTTGATTGTCTAAATTTGAAATATAAAACATAATGTCATTGCTCCTTGTATTTTATTGTTCTTCTCGCAAAAGTTTAACATAAAGCGCTTCCGCTTCCTCGATCTCTATTTGTGTTGCAGGCTTTCTTGCAGCGCTATAGCCTATAATGCCGCCATTTTTAATGATGGGAGAAATAAAGCTGAAAACCCAGTAGTATCGTCCATCTTTACGAAGATTTTTGACGGTACCTGTCCAACTCTCCCCCTTTTGTATGGTTTCCCACAAATCCTTAAATGCAGCTTTTGGCATATCGGGATGTCGAACAATATTGTGATTTTTGCCATTAAGCTCACTTTTGTCATATCCGGCAATTTCACAAAACTTTCTATTGGCGAAAGTGATAATCCCTTTTAAGTCTGTTTCGCTTACTATAACACCGTCAGTAAAGGTGTATCTTTCGTCTATGGGGGTAGGACGCTGCATCCAAATCCTTTCTTGCATGAATTATTGGTAACACAAATTAAATAACTCCACTGCTACTCGATCTATGCTAGTATTTAATCATTCATAACTCTAACTTAAGAAAACTAAAAAAAGATTGAAAAATAATAATTTATTTTAAAATATTTGAAAATCAGAGATTTTTATATGAAATTTGAGTAGATTGGGTATCCGAAATTGCCTTATTGCTTTTTGGGAATATCATCTTTTAGCGCTATTGCCCTTTTTGTTCCAATGATTTTTGCCAAATCTTCCAAGTTTGATCGTTCTATCGCCTCAAAGGTGCCGAAATAGTCAAGGAGTTTTTTGATAGTCGCCTTCCCGATCCCCTTTTTGCTCAGAAGTGAAATTTGAGTATCTTCACGCCTTTTTTTGTTTTGGTGGTATGTGACGGCAAAGCGATGCGCCTCATCCCGCTGTCGTTGTATCCACTGAAGTCGTTTGTCATTTGGTTTGAGCTCAATGATGCCATGATCCGTATAGAGGAGATCTTTGGCAGCGCCTTTGGCTCTATGTGCTTTGGCATCAAGTTTCTCTTTTGCGATGGCGATGACATCAAGATGAATGTGTGCTTCTTGGAGGAGTTTTTTGGCCAAAGCAAGAATGGCTCCGCCGCCATCAAGGATCCACAAATCCGGTGCAGGTTCTTCGCCAAAACTTTCAATCCTTCTTTGGAGCATTTCGCGCATTTGTCCATATTCATCTTTTTGGTGGAGCTCATACCGTCGATAGCTTTTTTTCTCCCATTTGCCTTCATTCCAAACTACCATTGCACCGACAGTCGCAACTCCCATCATGTGAGAGTTGTCAAATGTTTCGACACGATAGGGGGTGGCGGAGAGGCGGAGCAGATCGGAGATGGTATCTTCTGTTTGATCATCGCTCTTTTGGCGCCCCAGAAGCTCTTTTGCATTTTCAAGCGCCAACAAAACAAGTTTGGCTTTTGAACCCCGGCTTGGTGAGATGAGATTGATCTTTTTGCCAAACCGCTTGCTTAGCAGAGCTGCTATCTCTTGATGTTCCGTGAATGGATGTGCGACAAGTATAGCGTCAGGCACAAGCGGATAATCGGGAGAGTAGTGCTCCAGCAAAATCTGCTTGTAGGCATCATTTTCATCAAAGAGCTCAGTGTGCCGAAAGTAGCTGTAACTGCTTGAGATAATTTTCCCGTCCCGCATAAAGAGTTTGACGGCAACCCCCCGCTCTTCGCTGCTAAGAATAGCAAAAATATCCAAATCTGTTTTTTGCGCAAGATCTACGCCTGAGGCGATGGTGAGTGAGCCGATGGCTTCTCGCATATCCCGGACTTTTGCCGCCTCCTCAAAGCGCTCTTCGCAGGCATATTGAACCATTTTTTGCTCGAGTCTGTCGATGAGAAATTTTCGTTTCATGATCGCATCTTTGGCTTGATCTACGATGCGGGCATACTCCTCTTTGGATATTTTGCCTTCGCATGGAGCGAGACAGCGGTTGATTTGGTGAAAGAGACATGCTCTTTTTTCTCGAGGACAGCTCTTTCTCTGCACAAGAGGAAAAATCTCATAGAGCGCATCCAGCAGCGCCTTTGCGCCATTTGGAAACGGTCCGAAATAGGTGATTGATTTTTGTTTGAGCACTTTGCGTGTGATCTCGAATCTTGGAAAAGTATCCGCCTCATCTATGTAGATATAGGGATAGGTTTTGTCATCTCGAAGCAGTATATTGTATTTTGGTTTGAGCTGTTTGATAAGCGAATTTTCAAGTATAAGCGCATCCTCTTCGCTCTCAACGATCAGATAATCAAGCGTCACTGCCTCTTGAAGCATCCGTACAATACGCATAGAGAGTGTCGGGTTTGGCTGCAAGTCGGGTGTAAAGCGAAAATAACTTCGAACTCTTTTTTTGAGGTTTTTTGCCTTGCCGACATAGAGGAGTTTGCCGCTAGTGTCAAAATATTGATATATTCCCGGTCTGTCGGGGAGGATCGTGATCGTCTCCAAGAGCGTATGGGTTGAAATCTCTGCAAAATGGTCGCGCACTATTGTGAAGTTCTATTGCGGATAATATGTTTTTTGATGGACTCAAATTTTTCGCGTAGAATTGTATCGTCTGTTTGGATGAGAAAGTCTGCATTGGCAAGTTCGAAATATTTCGGGTCGCTTGACTGACTCTCTTTGGAGGAAGGAGCATAATATTTTGAATTAAAAATAGCAACCTTTTCAGCCTCTAGTTGCGAGCAGCCTGTATCATGCTTTCTAACCATCGTTAATACGCTTTTTAATAAATCTCTATTATAATTGAGCTCCATCTTGTATCCCGGATGCGAGAGCGCAACAAAGAGCGTTTTATTTTCGATATAAACAAAAGCGATTGCCTCTTGAAACTTGGGGGGAAGAAGCTGAATAAATTTTCGGTAGCAGTTGTGTTGCCCAAGATATCTAAACTGAGGTTGGCAAGAGAGATGAGACAAAAGAGATTGAATGTTTTTCATGGAGTTATTATAGCATCACTTTGCTGTATCGTTTTGGCTGGATGCGGTCACAAAACGGATGTCGTCTATGTGCCGGATGGTCAAAAAACGACTCAAGCCAAATAGTCTCAAAAAGCTGACAAGAGAGGCATGGATGGCAAAGTATGATGTGTTGATAGTGGGAGCGGGGATAGCCGGTCTCTACGCTGCTATGGGGTTGCCGCAAAACAAAAGTGTTTTGGTGATCTGCAAGGATGTTCCATGGGAGTGCAATACCTTTTATGCGCAAGGCGGGATGACGACTGCTTTGGATAAAAATGACATTGCGCTTCATGTTCGTGATACGCTGGAGGCGGGTGCATTCCATAACGATAAAGAGGCAGTAGAGATATTGAGCCGTACCAGTTTGGAGACGACCAAAGATATCATACGAAGCGGGATGGAATTTGATAGGGATGCATCCGGAAAAATTCTTTACGCAAAAGAGGGCGCACACTCCATCGCTCGGGTGCTTCATGCGGGAGGAGACGCTACCGGCAGGTACCTCCACCACTTTATGATGATGCGCAATAAGCATGGATTGCAACGAAATACTCTTGTCTATGATCTGTTGATAGAAGATGGCCGTTGCTATGGCGTCAAAGCCACTGTGAATTATCAGCCGACAACAATCTATGCCGACAGCGTCATCATCGCATCAGGAGGGGTCGGCTCACTCTATCAGTACAATACCAATTCAAGAACGGTAAGCGCCGATATCCATGGAATCTGTGTTGAAAAAGGGATCGCTTTGGAGGATATGGAGATGATGCAGTTCCACCCAACTGTTTTCGTCAAAACACCTTACGCTAGAAAGCTGCTCCTGACAGAGGCTTTGCGTGGCGAGGGGGCGCATATTGTCAACGAAGCCGGTGAGCGGTTTTTGTTTGATGCAGATCCCAGGGGTGAGTTGGCAAGCAGAGATATTGTCTCAAGGGCAATTTTCAACTACAAGCGAGAGCATCCCGGTGAAGAGGTTTATCTCGATTTTAGCATGTTTGATAAAGAGTTTTTTCATTCACGCTTTCCAAATATCACCAAGCAATTCGCATCGCTTGGATACTATTTTCCACAAGATAGAGTGCCGATCTCACCGGCATTTCACTATGCTGTGGGGGGGATCAAGAGCGATATCAATGGATGTATTGACGGCATAGAAGGGCTTTATGTGATCGGAGAGGCAGCTTCGACAGGTGTGCACGGCGCCAATCGGCTTGCCTCCAATTCACTTCTTGAGGGGGTGGTCTTTGCCAAGCGAGTGACCGATTATATTTTGAGTAAAGAGACTCAAAGGGTAAAACCCCCTAAATTTGACAATGACCACGGCAATATCCTCCATAAAGAAAATGATAAAATTTATAAGCAAAAACTCCGTCAGATAATGTGGGAAGAGATCGGCATTGTACGCACAAAAAGCGGGTTGCTTAAGGCAAAAAATATGATTTATGATATGAAAAACAGAGAGATCGGCAGGCTTCTTGCATTGCGGCTCAATACCGCTTCGGCGATCGTGGAGGCGGCGCTCGATAGAAAAATATCACTCGGGACACACTATATCGAAAGCGTCAAAGCTTAAGAGTATTTAAAAAAACAAGGAGGAAAAATGCACGAGACAATGCATTTAGGCGGTACTTGGATCGGGATTCTCTCTATTGCCATCTTTATAATCGGCTATTTTTTTGTTGCTTTTGAAGAGAAGTATCATATCAATAAAGCCAAGCCGGCTCTTTTGATGGGTACCTCCATATTTATGCTGATCGGTATCTATTTTGCACTCAACGGCATCGATCCGAAGCCTTTGAAAGAGGAGATGGATGCATTGATCTTGGAGATCGCCGAAATCTTTTTCTTCCTTTTTGTGGCGATGACATTTATCGAAACGATGATAGAGAGAAATGTATTTGATGTGCTCAAGTACAAACTTGTCTCTAAAGGCTATACCTATAAACAGCTTTTTTGGTACACGGGGTTTTTGGCATTTTTCATCTCTCCTGTTGCTGATAATCTAACAACCGCCTTGATACTCTCGACAGTTCTTTTTACGATCAATAAGAACAACCGTGAGTTTCTCATCCCTTCGGCCGTCAATATAGTTGCTGCTGCCAATGCCGGCGGGGCATGGAGCCCCTTTGGGGATATTACGACACTCATGGCATGGACAGCCGGCAAAGGGGAGTTTGCAGATTTTTTGGCACTTTTTCCTGCCTCTTTTTTGGGATGGATGGTGACCGCCGGTCTCTTGTCGGCTTTTGTGCCAAGCGGCAAGCCTCCATTTTCTGATCAGACAAGCAAGATCGAGACTCTCAAGCCGGGCGCTATGGGGGTGGTTTGGCTAGGTATAGCGACGATAGCCACTGCCGTGTTGGGACATCAGTTTTTCCATTTTCCGG
>DZAQ01000133.1 GCA_022729615.1 Sulfurovum sp. | reverse complement strand
CTACTTTCCTCCTTGCCCTTTTTGTTTGTTATCATTTTGCGGATATTCGGGATGGCAGTATTCGCTCCCAAGCGAGCAGCATCCATTTGCAATGCCCATATTTTTCAGTCCATCATCAAATGCCCAGTAGTGGGTGTAGCTTCCATCTCTCAAAATGGTAAAGGTGTCGATGAGTGCCTGATTGTTGCCGGCAGTCGTGATAAAGCGATCGAGATCATCGATGTCGGTTACTTCCACCATGCAGCCCACTTCAAGCGATGCCTGTTTGGATGCTGTGCCTTTATTGTAGAGAGCATCGTAGAGTTCTTGGATCTGGGGTACGGCAAATTTGCCTACGGGCATCGCACCCAGCTCCTCAACGGAATAGTTCACTTCATAGTTTGCCAGATTGGTGATATTGATATCATAGGCTGCTACAAGATTTTGTACCAGTTCGATATGCTGCACCTCTGAGTTAGTCGCGATATTTTGCAGTTGCTGTGCCGGATTGATCTTGTAGAGTTCGAGATAGATATCCCTGGCAAGTTTCTCTTCGTGCCACATATAGGCGAGTGAATATTTTTGCTCTTCAGTAAGAGCGCCTTGGATTGGCGCAATAGATGGGGGTGTATTGATACCTCCTGCTCCTGAATTTGTTGTCCCTGATGAACCCCCGCAGCCTGCAAAAATGACGATCACCAAAGATGCTATAGAAGCCATTGATATTAATTTCATTATTTTCCCCTTAAATATATTGAAAAAGTATAGCATGCCAGTGTGAATCGGTTGTGAATCGGATTTCACTTATCTTCTTTGGGCGTGTAGAGTTTTTTGTTGATATCGAAGTAGAGTATATATTCGTCAACCCGTTGCTGTAGTCTCTCTTGTGTAAGTTTGTTTGGCTCTTTGGGAGGAAATTTGTCAAAAAATTGCGGAGGCATGATGGAGTCTGCTTTCGAAGGGTTTGTAAGGTAGGCAACCATTTTCTTTTTGATGGTCTCCTTGGAAGAGTAGTGCAGCAAATAACGGCGGTAAATTATCTCTGATGGAATATTATGAGTTTGATGACACCGGAGACAATCATTTTCCAGTTCAGGACTGACCTGTTGTTCATTTCCAAAGAGCAAAAACACACACGCAGTGGTTAACATCATAATTTTTACCATAGAATCGTGACCTCCGTACCTTGATGCAGTGTGGATGTGATAGTGATATCAAAATTATAGATTTGGACAATTCCGTAGACGATATGCAAGCCTATCCCGAAACCGCCTTCGCTTTTATTGGCTCGCTTGAAGCGTTCAAATATCGTTTGCAGTTCTTTCTCTTCTATCCCGATACCGCTGTCTTTGATCTTGAGGGTTTCGGCTGTCAGGATGATCTCCAATGCTCCTCCTTGGCGGTTGTATTTGACCGCATTGGAGAGAAGATTGTCTATCAGGCGCAGGGCATCGTCCGGGTCGATTTGCACAATAATATCAGGTGTGATGACATCTCCTAGTACAATATTTTTTGCCTCAATAGCTGATGCAAAATAGAGCAGCCGCTCTTGGAGCAGGTTGGAGAAGTCGAGAGGCTGAATATCTCTTTTGTGGGTATGATTGAGCTTGAGATAGGTGAGATCATCATAGATGCGGCTTAGGGTCTTGGAGGCGATTTCGATGCGCTGCATCTCTTTTTTGGCATCGCACTTATGCAGCGTTTCGATCAGTTCCAGATTGGTCAAAATGGTGCTGATGGGGGTATTGAGCTCATGAGTTGTATCTTGAATAAAACTATTCATCATTTCGATGGATTGACGCATCGGCGCCGTAAAGAGCCGCCCCAAAAAATAGCCGATAGCCAAGAAAAAGAGTCCGGCACCCAGTATGAACAGGAGCAGCATTTCCCGCAAATGAGCGATTGCTTTTGTGTCAATGGGAGTTTGCATCACAATATAGGCAACGCCGAGATGATAGGGCTCGATGCCATCTACCAAAGTAAGACGACCGTTATAAGTAGTATATTCTTGGGCAAAGTCAATAGTGGGCGGGAGCACAAAGGTGGAGAAGATCAATTGCCTGTCACTATCAAAAAGAGCACATTGATAAGGCTTTTTGATGAAAAGAGGGAGTTTTTCTGAAAATTCTTTATGCAATAGCATTAATTGGTGTTTGATCTGCCCGCTTTCAAGCTTGAGCGACTCCCTCTGCTGATCTAACAAATGATGTTTTTCATAAGCATAAAAGATAGCCGCACCCACAGAAAAAAGTATCAAGGTTGAAAGGAGATAAAAGATCAAAAAGCGATAGAGGCTTCTTTTTTCGCTCCTATACAAAACGGTAGCCTATATTTTTGACTGTTTCGATCCGATCTTTGCCTATATAGGCGCGTATTGTCTTGATATATGTTCGCAAAGACCCTCCGCTTGGCTCTTCATCGTAACTCCATACCGTTTCGAATATTGTATCATAGCCGAGCAGTTCATTGGGGTGTTCGAGCAGCAGACTGAGCAGTTTCGCTTCTTTGATTTTCAGCGGCACTACTTTGGTGTTTAGGATGAGTTGATACTCTTTTGGGTTGAATTGCAGACCATTGCCTAGATCGATCAGCCCCTCTTTTGTTCCGTAGAGCCGCTTGAGTTGTGACTCTATCCGAAGTAAAAGTTCTTTGAGCGCGAAAGGTTTGCGGATATAGTCGTCACATCCTGCATCAAAACCTCGAGTCACATCTTCGATACTATTGAGGGATGTAATGAAGATGGCAGGGGTAGTATTACCCTCTTTTCTGAGTTCGGCCAAGAGATCAAATCCATTTTGGAAGGGAACCTTGATATCAAGCAGCATCAAATCGATATGTATCTCATAGAGTCTATCTTTTGCTTGGTGGGCATCATATGCCGCAACGACTTGATACCCATGGTATTCTAAAAACTGCTTCACGGTATCGCTTAGCTGCAAATCATCTTCGAGTAAAAGTATCTTTCTTTGCATTGCATTTTACGGTCTATTTTGACCTTGCATCTGCTTCATATGCTGTTGCTGATGAGATTGAAACTCTTCTTGACTCATCAAGCCGTCTTTGTCGGTGTCTATCTGGGTAAATGTGGGAGCATTGCCGGCATTTTTCATCATTTTGCCGGAAGCTGCCTGCTCTGCCATTCGCTTGGATTGTGCCTCATCAAACTCTTTGGCATCAACCTTTCCATCGCCATTGAGATCAAAGCTTTCGAAAGTAGGCATATTTCGACCCATCATACCTCCTTTTCCTTGACCGCCTCCCATCATTTTTTGACGCTCCTCTGCACTCATGCCCTGCATCCGTTTTTGCATCTCTTGCTGGAAAGCGCCGCGCTCTTCCACTGGCACGCTCCCGCGCATATTTGCAAGCTGTTCTGTACTCATAGTCGAATAATCTGTCGCCCAGACACTTGTTGCCAATGTAGCCATCAAAAGTAATCTCTTCATCTTTTATCCTTT
>DZAQ01000027.1 GCA_022729615.1 Sulfurovum sp. | reverse complement strand
ATCCTTGTGTCGGCGGTTCGATTCCGTCCAGCGCCACCACCCACAAAGTCCCATCTTATAAAACTTTCATAAATTCTGCAAAAATACCTCATATTGTTATCTTGAAACCAAGTACCTCAAAATCTATTATGGTTTATAGCTTATCTTGTTTGGAAGAAAAGGAAGCAGTAAAAAGCTTATTTTGGCTAGATTGGTGAGTGGGGGGATGCCTCCAAGCACCCCGCGCAGAAAAAGATATTATTTTGCCTCAGAGATCGTAATGTCATCCATAGATATCATACCTGTACCCACCGGGATCAAGCGACCGATGACAACATTCTCTTTGAGGTCTTCAAGCCCGTCAATCGTACCTGCGATCGATGCTGAAGTGAGCACTTTCGTAGTATCCTGGAAGGAAGCGGCAGAGATAATACTATCCGCACCGACTGCCGAACGGGTAATACCTACAAGCATCGGTTCAGCGATAGCCGGCTCTCCTCCGAGTCGAATCACTTTTTCATTCTCCTCTTGGAATTTTCGTTTGGAGACAACATCGCCATCAATAAAGTTGCTATCGCCGCTTTCGATGATTTTGACCTGCCGCATCATCTGTGAAACAATGATCTCGATGTGCTTATCTGAGATATTTACCCCTTGTCGTCTATAGACCTGCTGTACCTCTGAGACGATATACTCAAAGAGTTCCCTCTCGCCGAGTGCAGCCAAGATATCATGGCTTGAGACAACACCGTCGGTCAATTTCTCACCGGTGTGGACGAACTCTCCTTGCTGCACAAGTATCATCTTCCCTTTATCGACAAACTGCTCTGTCGTTTGACCGTTTTCGCTCATAATGATCAAACGCTCTTTAGATCTAAGCGGCTTGCCGAAACTTACTGTACCGTCTATCTGGGCTATCAAAGCTATATCTTTAGGTCGTCTCGCCTCGAAGAGTTCAGAAACTCTCGGAAGACCCCCGGTGATATCTTTGGATTTGATCGCCGCTTTTGGTGTTTTCGCCAATATATCCGCGATACTTACCTCATCACCGTCTTTGCAGAAGAGTACTGATTTTGGATCAAGCTGGTACCGGAGTATCTCTCCGGCAGCTGTAGCCAAGATAATAGCCGGCTTGTAGGTTGCCGGGATATACTCATTGAGCTCCAATCTCGTATCGCCGGTCACCTCATCAAACTGCTCTGTGACTGTCACGCCCGGCTGAATGTCATGGAACTTCAGCGTACCTGCCTGCTCGGCGATCATCGGCTCAGAATAAGGGTCCCACTCAGCGATCACGATCTGTGCTCCAGAAGTTGGAGAGGAGATAATATCGCCCTTTTCAACCATCTCATTGTTGCCGATCATGATCAGTGAACCTCTTGCCATGTAGTGTCTGGTCGCTTCTCTGTTCTTTTCGTCAACAATGACGGCAAATACCCCTTTTTCTTTGACAACTTCCCCTTTTATTATGGTATCGATCGGCTCAAGATAGTCGCCCTTGAGGATAAAATATTTTACTTTTCCTTTGGAGTCGGTAGCAACTTGCTGGATCACAGGCGCACCGTCTTCGACTTTCAATTCACTGGCAAATGGGATACGGCTAGGGACACTCCACCCCTCTTTGATGATCTCAACGATAGATTCGCCTTCGACTACTTTTGCGCCATCCTCAAAAGGCAGATAGAGTTTGCCCTCTATGCTTCCTGCAACTCCGGCAAGCTCATTCGGTTTGGCTACATCTGACTTTCTGAGATTATACTTGATATCATCATGTGAATTTGTATTGACCCAGATGGTGACCTCGTCATGTGTGACCACGATCGAAAGTGTTCCATCCGCGATAGCTTTGATTTTCGGCTCGACAAGCAAAACGCCCGCATTTCGTCTGTTGGAAACGATAAGGCTGTTCTCTCTGTTTCTAAACACATTGAGGTTATAGTATCGCACAAACCCCTCTTTGGTCGCCACTATCTGCCGCTCCTCTTTGCCTGCTGTTGCCGTCCCGCCTGTGTGGAAGGTTCGCAATGTCAGCTGAGTTCCAGGTTCACCGATGGATTGTGCTGCGATAACTCCTACTGCTTCGCCCGGCTTGACAAGCTTGTTCTCCGCCATATTGAGACCGTAGCATTTCGCACAAATACCCTTTTCTACTTTACATGTAGAAGGGGCGCGGATCACAACCGCTCTCACGCCTGCCTCCTTGACCTGCAACGCTATCTCTTCATCGATCAGCGTTCCTTGTGTTACCAAGATCTCATTGGTGATGGGATCGATAATATCCTCTGCCGTGACACGCCCATAAATTCTATCGCTGAGCGGCTCGATCATCTCGTTACCGACAACGATATCAGAAACAACCACACCTTCGTGCGTACCGCAATCTTCGATTGTCACCTTGACATTTTGTGCTACATCGATAAGTTTTCTTGTCAAATATCCGGCGTTCGCGGTCTTCAAGGCAGTATCCGCCAAACCTTTTCTCGCTCCGTGTGTCGAGATGAAGTACTCCAAAACATTGAGCCCCTCTCTAAAGTTGGAGGTGATAGGCGTCTCGATGATCGACCCGTCTGATTTCGCCATCAATCCGCGCATACCGGAAAGCTGTCTAATCTGCGCGGCAGAACCCCTAGCGCCCGAGTCGGCCATCATGAAGACGGAGTTGAACCCATCTTTATCTGCGCGAATAAGTTTCATCAACTCTTCAGCGATTTGGTTATTGGTATCTGTCCAGATATCGATAATTTTATTGTATCGCTCCTGATCGGTCAAAAGCCCTGCTCCAAATTGTCTCTGGATCTCTTTGACTGAGATTTTTGCTTGAGCGACATTCTGCTCTTTCATATCTGGAATTTTGATGTCATCTATAGAGATAGAAACACCGACCTTGGTCGCATATTTAAATCCTATATTTTTCAAACTATCCAAAAAGGATGCCGTATCGTTGATACCGCCTATCTTGTAAACATAATCGACCAATGCGCCGATATCTTTCTTTTTAAGAATCTTGTTCCAATATTTTTGAGGCACATAGTCCGGAATAATAGATTTCAGAATCAATCTTCCTGAGGTTGATCGGACGATCTTTCCATCCACAACCGTACGAATACGAGCATTGAGATCAAGAGACTGATCTTCAAATGCGATAACAACCTCATCAACATTTGCGAAAAGTTTGTGCTCACCCTTGACATCTGATTTTTCAAGAGTCAAATAGTAGAGCCCCAAAATCATATCTTGCGACGGTACAGCGATCGCCTTTCCTGATGCCGGGAGAAGGATATTCATCGAAGAGAGCATCAATATTTTTGCCTCAGCGATCGCCTCATCACTCAAAGGTACATGCACCGCCATCTGGTCACCGTCAAAGTCCGCATTGAAGGCAGAACAGACAAGCGGATGAAGCTGGATCGCTTTGCCTTCGATCAGTCGCGGGTGGAAGGCTTGAATCGAGAGCTTGTGAAGCGTAGGCGCACGGTTGAGCAGTACCGGGTAGGATTCAACCACCTCTTCGAGACACTCCCAAACCTCATTGACCTTCTGCTCTATCATCTTCTTGGCTTGTTTGAGTGTGGTTGCATACCCCTTCTCTTCGAGCTTTGCCATCAAATGCGGCTTGAAGAGCTCAAGAGCCATCCCTTTTGGCAAACCGCACTGATCCATTCTCAAATTAGGTCCGACAACGATGACGGATCGCCCCGAGAAGTCAACCCTTTTTCCGAGCAAGTTTTGTCTGAAACGCCCTTGTTTCCCTTTGATGATCTCTGAGAGTGATTTAAGCGGTCTTTTGTTGGCGCCTTTGACCGCATTGCCACGGCGACCGTTATCAAAGAGCGCATCAACCGCCTCTTGGAGCATTCTCTTTTCATTTCTGACGATGATCTCCGGTGCGTCGAGTTCAGTGAGTCGCTTGAGACGCTGATTTCTGTTGATAACCCGGCGATAGAGATCATTGACATCCGAAACGGCAAATTTCCCGCCATCAAGACTCACAAGCGGTCTTAGATCCGGCGGAAGAACAGGAAGCTGTGTCAACATCATCCACTCCGGACGATTTCCGGAATTCAAAAATGCCTCGATAACTTTAAGACGCTTTATAATTGTCTTTCTTTTTGCCTCAGATTTTGTGGTAGAAATCTCCTCTTTGAGCTGCCCGAACATCTCGACAAGATCAAGTTCAGCCAATAGTTCACGAATGATTTCTCCGCCCATTCGAGCGTCGAAACTGCTATTGCCGAAACGATGCATTATCTGCTGATACTGCTCCTCATTGAGGATGTCAAATCTTGCAAGCTGACTCGCGCCTTCGCTGTCATAACTCGCATCTCCCGGGTTTTTGACAATATACGCTTCATAATAGAGCACGCGCTCCAAATCTTTCATCTTCACACCCAAAAGTGTCCCGATACGAGACGGAAGCGAATTGACGAACCAGATATGCGCTACAGGGGCGATCAAAGAGATATGTCCCATACGGTTGCGTCTTACCTTGGAAGATGTGACCTCTACGCCGCATTTTTCGCACACCACACCTTTGTAGCGCATCTTTTTGTATTTTCCGCACAGACACTCATAATCTCTGATCGGTCCAAAAATTTTAGCACAAAAGAGTCCGTCTCTTTCCGGTTTGAGTGTGCGATAGTTGATTGTTTCAGGCTTTTTTACCTCACCAAAGCTCCACGCAAGAACCTTTTGGGGACTTGCGATATGAAGCTGTAGCGCTTCAATATCTTTTGGTCTCTCTTCGGCATTAAAATCAATTAGTGTTAAATTCTCAAGTTGTTTACTCATTTCTCACCCTCTACATCTTGTTTCTTTGCGTACAATTCAACATCCAAGCCCAAAGATTGAAGCTCTTTTGTCAAGACAAACATTGTTTCCGGAACTCCCGACTCGGGAACACTCTCACCTCTGGTAATAGCACGGTATGCTCTGGCTCGCCCCTCTACATCATCTGATTTGATTGTCAACATCTCTTTGAGAATGTGTGACGCGCCGTATGCCTCAAGCGCCCAAACTTCCATCTCTCCAAATCTCTGACCGCCAAAGAGCGCCTTGCCGCCGACAGGCTGCTGCGTGACAAGCGAGTATGGTCCGGTTGAACGGGCATGCATCTTCTCATCTACCAAGTGGTGGAGTTTGAGCATATACATATAGCCGACATTGACGCGCTCTATCATCTTCTCTCCGGTCATACCGTCAAAAAGTGTAGTCTTGCCGTCACTGTCAATTTTCGCCATTTTAAAAAGTTTGTCAAACTCATCACGATTTGCCCCTTCGAAAATAGGGGCTGCAAACTTCACGCCGTTGCTCCAGTCTCGCGCATAATCCAACAGCTCTTCGTTGCTCATATTCCCAAGTACCTCTTTGGCGTTCATCAATTTTGCGATATCAGAAATCTCGATCATTTTGGCTCTAAGTTCGTCTATAAAGTTCTCTTGCTTGAGCTCAAAAATCTCTTGGATCTGCTCACCGAGTTTTTTGCCGACGAGTCCCAAATGCACCTCAAGAATCTGTCCGATGTTCATACGGCTAGGTACGCCAAGCGGGTTGAGGATAATATCAACCGCTCTGCCGTCTTCCATATAAGGCATATCTGCTTCAGGGACGATATTGGAGACGATACCTTTGTTCCCATGGCGACCCGCCATTTTATCACCTACTTTGAGTTTGCGCTTTGTTGCGATATAGACTTTGACCAATTTTGTCACGCCGCTTGGGAGAATATCATCTTTTTCCAATACGCTCAGTTTCTCTTCATGCTCTGTCTTTAGTCGCTTTTTCTGTCGCAAAAAGTAGCTCTTGATCTCCTCATATTCAGCCTGCACTGCTCCATCGAAAGAGAGCACTACGCTTTTGAGTGCAAATCTGTTGATCTGTCTTACTGCCTCTTCCGGAATTTTTTCACCCCTCTTAAACTCCAATCCTGCAGTTGTAATATCCACAGCAAGAGGGTTTTTCGAAAGCAGCATCGCGATTCGCAGCATCTCCTCCCTATCGATCATCAAGAGTTGATCATGGTGGTCACTATCAAGAATCGTCTTCTCTTGTTCAAATGACTGCATCGATCTTGTATCTTTCTCGTACCCTTTTTTTGTAAAGACTTTGATGTCTATGACCACACCTTCCATAGATGCCGGACAATAGAGTGATTTATTGACAACATGACCGGCCTTCTCCCCGAAGATGGCTCTTAGGAGTCTCTCTTCGGGTGTCGGCTTGATCTCGCCTTTTGGGCTCACCTTTCCGACCAAGATCATTCCCGGTTTCACATGTGTTCCGATCTTGACGATACCGCTCTCATCCAAATGGAGCAGTTCATCTTCTCGGATATTGGGAATGTCTCGTGTGATCTCTTCAGTGCCGTGTTTGAGTTCGCGAGCTTCAAGCTCTTTTTCATAAATATGCACTGAAGTAAAGGTATCTTCTCGGATCATCTTCTCTGAGATTACGATCGCATCCTCATAGTTATAGCCATTCCACGGCATAAATGCAACAAGTGCGTTTTTCCCGATCGCAAGTTCGCCCTGATCCATGTTTGGTCCATCGGCAATGACCTCCCCCGCCTTGACGCGGTCACCTAGTTTGACAACCGGTGTCTGCGTGAAAGTTGTATTTTGGTTGGTGCGCATATTCTTTTCGAGCGGATAGTGGTCGATAAAGACACCGCTTTGATCTTCGCCCATGATGTAGATATTTTTTGCATCCACTTTTTCAACGACACCATCTCGTTTGGATTTGCATGATTCCCACGCATCACGGCTGACTATCGCCTCCATTCCCGTTCCCACTACAGGAGCTTCAGTTCGAAGAAGCGGCACGGCTTGTCGCTGCATGTTCGAACCCATCAATGCGCGGTTTGCGTCATCGTGCTCCAAAAACGGGATCAATGCCGCAGCGGTTCCGGAGATCATCAGTGGTGAAATATCTATCAAATCAACCCTTGAGACAGGATTGAGCTCTATGTTTCCGTTGAGTCTCGTCTCGATAAGATCCTCAACAATATATCCTTCTTCATTGACCTTTGTCGATGCCGGAGCGATACACTTATCCTCTTCTTGTGTTGCTGTTATATAGATGATTTCGCTGGTAACTTTCCCCTCTTTTACGATCTTATAAGGCGCCTCGATAAATCCGAGCTCATTGACCTTGGAGTAGGTCGCAAGCGTATTGATCAAACCGATGTTTTGACCCTCAGGTGTTTCGATTGGGCATATTCGTCCATAGTGTGTCGGGTGGACATCACGCACCTCAAAACCTGCCCGCTCCTTTACCAATCCCCCCTCGCCAAGCGCAGAGAGTCTTCTTTTGTGCGTCACCTCTGAGAGCGGGTTGGTTTGATCCATAAATTGGCTCAACTGTCCGCTTGAGAAAAACTCCAAAATTGTATTGGTGATCATTTTTGAATTGATCAAATCATGCGGCATCAACTCATCGAGAGTTCCGCTGATCGTCGTCATCTTGTCTTTGATCGCCTTTTGCATTTTGACCAAACCGCCATGCAGCTCATTCCCAAGAAGTTCGCCGATCGCTCTGATTCTTCTGTTGCCAAGGTGGTCACGATCATCGATATGCCCCTGTCCGTTTTTGACTTTGATGAGATATTTTACAGTGTTGATCAGATCTTCTGCCGTCAAGACTGTCACATATTCCGGAATATCAAGACCCAGCTTATGGTTCATCTTCATACGGCCAACCTCAGTCAAGTCATACCGCTCAGGATCAAAAAAGAGCTGCTTCAAAAACGCTTTTGCAGTTTCAGCCGTTACAGGCTCTCCGGGTCTCATAACCTTATAGATTCTGATTGCTGCGAGTACATTTTCATCTTCACTCTCAGCTGACTGTTTGAGGAGTTTGAGGCTCTCCTGGTCTGCGATAAATGCTTTGATGATAGAGCTGTCGGTATCCTCTGCCAAATCATTGGCGATTTCGATACTCTCTATACCCTGTTCAATCATTTTTTTGAGCTTAGACTCGTCAAGCGGTGAAATGATATCATAGAGCACTTCCCCGCTCTCTTGGTTGATGACAGCTTTTGACAAATAGCGATCCAGCAATACCTCAAGCGGATATTCAACCCACTCCAGCCCATCTTCGATGAGTTTTTGCGCTCTTTTTTTGGTGAGTCGTTTTCCGGCTCCTACAATGATATTTCCATTCACATCTTTGACATTGTACTCAGCGCGTCCCAAGAAATCATCGACCTCGAATTTGGTCAAGAATCTATTCTCTTTGATCTTGATCTCTTTGGTTGGATAGAAGAGTTTGATGATATCCTCTTTTGAATAGTCAAGCGCACGGAAGAGGATCGTTACGGGGATTTTTCTTCTTTTGTTGATTCTTGCATATAAGATATCTTTTGCGTCATACTCGAAATAGAGCCATGAGCCTCTATCGGGAATTATTTGCGCGGAATAGAGGAGTTTATTTGAAACCGTTGCCGCTTCGGCCTCTTTAAATATAACACCCGGGCTTCTATGCAGCTGATTGACAATAACTCTCTCGACACCATTGACGACAAACGATGTCCTGTCGGTCATCAAAGGGATATCTCTTACAAATACCGCCTGCTCTTTGATCTCTTTCGGATCGAGTCTTTCGCCGGTCTTTTCATCTCTATTCCAGATAGTCAAAGAGATATTCATTTTCAGTGATACAGAATAGGTCAGTCCGCGCTCCATGCACTCTCTGACAGTATATTTCGGCTTGATAATTTCACTATTTTTGTATGTCAAAGTGAGGCGATTTTGCTGATCATGTATAGGGAATGAGGATCGAAGCACTTTTTCTATAGTACTGTTTCGTCTATCTTTTTCGTGCAGCATCAAGAAGTTTTCAAAACTTTTTTGCTGCAGTTGTAGTAAATTTGGGATTTCAATCTCTCTTGGAGTTTTTGAAAAATCAACACGCAGTCTATTTCCGGAGTGTAATGAGTTCAACATTGGATAGCCTTATGGATTTAGGTTTAAGGTATATTAATTGGTGTGCTTAGATACACGAAAAAACTATTGCAAAGAGCGTAAGTATTAACCCTTAATAGCTTGTCACTGTATCCGGAGATGCGCCAAAAGGGTACCGGCAAGGGTACCCGATGGATATATTTATTTGATTTCGCAGGTAGCGCCGGCTTCTTCAAATTGTTTTTTGATATCTTCTGCTTCAGCTTTAGAAACAGCCTCTTTGACAACAGATGGAGTCTCTTCAACAGCAGTTTTCGCCTCTTTGAGACCAAGACCCGTGACAGCTCTCATGACTTTAATTGCGTTGATCTTCTTATCGCCGCCGCTTGTCAATACAACTGAAAACTCAGTTTGCTCCTCTTCCGCGCTTGCAGCAGCTACCGGTCCGCCGGATACTACTGTCGCTTGTGCTGATACGCCAAACTTCTCTTCAAATTCTTTTACGAGTTGTGACAACTCAAGAACTGACAAATTGGAGATAAATTCTATTACATCATCTTTAGTGATTGCCATTTTTTTGCCTTTATAATTTTATTTATTTAGATTCAAGAGTCTATCAGACTCACCAGACTACGCCTCTTCTTCTCGTTTTTTCGCCAAAGCTGATAGACCGATTGTAAAGTTTTGAACCGGTGCATTCCAGACATTTAGCAACATACCAAGAAGCTCATCCCTGCCAGGAAGTTTCGCCATAGCGTTGACTGTGTCAGCCGTGACGACTTTACCTTCAAGCAGCGCTGATTTGATCACAAATTTATCTTTGAAATTTGTGGCTGATGTCTCTGCTATTTTACATGTAGCGATCTGATCATCACCCCAAATTACAATATTTGTATCAACAAAAGCGATAGGCTCTTGACCTGCATTAGCCAGTGCTATCGCTGCAAGTTTGTTCTTTACGACTTTTACTTTAGAACCGCTCTCTTCCGCATTCAATCTGATAGATTTCAATTGGGCGACAGTCATTCCTTTATAGTCACAAACAACAATTGCCGCGCGATCTTTGAACGCATCCGTCATCTCGGCAACAAGTTTCTCTTTTTCTGTTCTTGTCATTTTTTCTCCTTTCGACTTCTAACCGGGAGTCTTTGCAGTGCAAAGAATATACTTGCCAAAAACAAGTATCAAATTAAGCTTTCGCCCCTGTTATCTTCAGCCCAAGATAAAGCCAACATCGGCTTTAATTTATCTTATATCCATTACTTCGGCAGGATTGATCGTGATTGATGGACTCATTGTCAATGAGATAGCAGCATTGATCACATATTTCCCTTTTGCGGCAGCCGGTTTTGATTTGTTTATTTTATTTACAAATGTTTTAAAATTCTCTTTGAGTTTAGACTCGTCAAAACTGATTTTACCGATACCTGCATGGATATTTCCCTTTTTGTCAACACGGAAATTTACCTGTCCGCCCTTGGCGTCATTGACAGCTCTTGTCACATCCATTGTCACTGTTCCGGTTTTTGGATTTGGCATCAAACCCTTTGGTCCTAGGATTCTCGCAACTTTTCCAAGCACACCCATCATATCGGGTGTAGAGATGACGATATCAAAAGGGAGACTTCCTGATTGGATCATCTCGATCAACTCATCCGTTCCCACAATATCAGCGCCTGCTTTTTTCGCCTCATCGGCCTTCTCGCCCTTTGCAAATACAGCTACACGAACTGTTTTGCCTGTACCGTGCGGCAAAACCACCGAACCGCGGATCATTTGATCTGCATGTCTTGGATCTACATTGAGATTAAGCGCCACTTCGACCGTTTCGTCAAATTTAGCCGACTTCAAATCACCGATGAGCCCAAATGCTTCATCCACGCTATAGAGTTTTGCTCCATCAATTTTTTCTAATAGTTTAGTTGTTCTTTTACTTACTTTTTTTGCCATTTCTTTTCTCCGCTATTTGCTCCCACACTCTTTTGAATCTATGTGGTTAAAGATTATTTAGTTGACGATATCAACACCCATGCTTCTGCAAGTTCCTGCGATAATTTTTGCAGCAACCTCTTTGTCATTTGTATTAAGATCAACAATTTTTTGATCTACTATCTCAGCTAGTTTTGCTTTTGAGATCGTTCCGACTTTAGTAGTGATCGGATTGGATGTGCCCTTCTTGATACCGGCAGCTCTCATGATCAAATCACTTGCAGCAGGCTGTCTTGTTTCAAATGTAAAACTCTTATCGCTGTAAACCGTGACATGAACAGGCAGTTTAAATCCCATTTTGTCCTTTGTTCTTTCGTTGAATGCCTTACAAAACTCCATGATATTTACGCCTCTTTGACCCAATGCCGGTCCTACCGGTGGTGATGGGTTTGCTGAGCCGGCCGGTATCATCATTTTAAATTTAAAAGTGACTTTTTTTGCCATTTTCTTTCCTTTGTTTGATTTAAATTATCTTTTCTACTTGCGTATAGAGTATCTCTACCGGTGTATTTCTACCAAAGATCGATACATTGAGTTTGAGTTTTCCATGATCTAAATCATACTCATCGACCATACCTGTAAAGTTGGCAAATGGTCCTTCGGAGATACGAACTACCTCGCCGGCCTCAAAAGCAACTTTTGGTCTTGGAGCTGATTTTTTCTCCAACTTCTCAAGAATCACTTTGATATCCGCATCACTCAGTGGCGTAGGCGTCTTTTGCTCGCCGATAAACCGTGAAACCTTCGGAAGATTTTGGATTCTATACCAAATATCCGTATCAAGTGCGATATGTGCAAATGCGTACCCGGGATAAAGCGATCTCTCGGTGATCTTTTTGACACCGTTCTTGACCTCAATAACCTCTTCTGTCGGCACTACAACTCTATCTATCTTCTCTTCTAGTCCATAATCTATAGCAAGTTGTGTTATAGCTCTTTTGACAGCTTGCTCACTTCCCGCGTAAGTCTGAATAGCATACCACTGATAATCCATACATAAAATCCTATAATACTGTTGATACGATCGACGACATTATGAGGTCAACCAATGCTAAAAATATCGATATCACTGTTACTACAAGAATTACTGCAAGAAACGCCTGTCTCACTTGTATTTTGGTTGGAAATATAACTTTATGAATTTCTTCTCTAGCATGTCTAATAAATTTTGAAAGTTTTTCCATTCTCATTTAACCTTATTTTGGCAGGCCAAGAGGGACTCGAACCCCCAGCACTCGGTTTTGGAGACCGATGCTCTACCATTGGAGCTATTGGCCTATATGTTGGACTAAAGAGAGGGATAAATCCCGAAACTCCTAGAGTTTCATCTCTTTGTGAACAGTATGCTCTTTGCAAAATTTACAATATTTTCTCAAAGCAAGCTTTTCAGTCGTTGTTTTTTTATTTTTTGTTGTGTGATAATTGCGTCTTGTGCATTTCTCACAACCCAAATGTATAGTTTCTCTCATATTTTTTCCTCACTATCGCGAAAACCCCAAGGAGAAGATCCTCAGGAGTCAAATTTATGCGATTATTTTACTTACAACACCTGCGCCGACAGTTCTGCCACCCTCACGGATAGCAAATCTTGTGCCTTCTTCAAGTGCAACTGGTGCGATAAGCACGATATTTACCTTGACATTATCGCCTGGCATAACCATCTCTGTACCCTCTTGAAGCTCTACAGAACCCGTAACATCGGTTGTTCTTACATAGAACTGTGGTCTGTAGTTGTTAAAGAATGGAGTGTGTCTTCCGCCTTCCTCTTTGGTCAATACATACACTTCTGCTTCAAACTTCGTGTGTGGCGTGATCGAGCTCGGCTTACAAAGAACCATTCCTCTTTGTACCGCCTCTTTTTGAATACCACGGATCAAAACACCGCAGTTATCTCCAGCCTCGCCGCATGTCATCTCTTTACGGAACATTTCAACACCGGTTACAGTTGTTTTTTGAGTATCTTTGATACCAACGATTTCGATGTTGTCACCGATACAAACCTTGCCTCTATCGATTTTACCTGTTACAACCGTACCACGGCCTTGGATCGAGAAGATATCTTCGATCGGCATCAAGAAATCTTTTTCTGTTTCACGGATCGGCTGAGGAATATATTCATCAACCGCGTCCATCAATGCGAAGATTTTATCTGACCACACGCCAAGTTTACCAGCTTTGGCTTCTTCGAGTGCCTGATAAGCAGATCCGGCTATAATCGGAGTGTCATCACCCGGGAATTCATACTCAGAAAGAAGTTCTCTTACTTCCATTTCGACAAGCTCAAGCATCTCTTCTCTATCTTCGTCGTCAAGCTGATCCTCTTTGTTCAAGAATACTACGATGTAAGGTACACCAACTTGTCTAGAAAGAAGAATGTGCTCTCTTGTTTGCGCCATTGGACCATCTGTCGCAGCGATAACAAGAATAGCGCCGTCCATTTGCGCAGCACCCGTGATCATGTTTTTAACATAGTCGGCGTGACCTGGGCAGTCAACATGAGCATAGTGTCTGCTTTCTGTTTCATACTCTACATGTGAAGTAGCGATCGTGATCCCTCTTTCTCTCTCTTCGGGTGCATTATCAATTGCATCATAATCCATAAATTTTGAACCATTTTTAGTTGCAAGTACAGCTGTGATAGCAGCAGTCAATGTTGTTTTACCATGGTCAACGTGACCGATAGTACCGATATTTACATGCGGTTTTGTTCGTTCGAATTTTTCTTTAGCCATCTTTTTCTCCTAAGCTTTTGTGTTAAAATTACGGCTGATATTATATCAGATTTTGTTCAAGTTTCCTTGAGAGATCATCCTCAAGCCTTCTTAGACTCCATACGCCCGATATGGACACGACTACTGCACCCCACATGAAGCACTCTTGTCCACATAGTGTCTGGAGCCCAGAAGCGGAATTGAACCGCCGACCTCTTCCTTACCAAGGAAGTGCTCTGCCTCTGAGCTATCTGGGCATTCTAAATTATTTTGATAATTAATCAGGATTTGAGCTATTATTGTGAAGAATATCTTGATAACGCTATAAGAATTCACACAGCTCCCAGTATGGAGCGGGAAACGAGACTCGAACTCGCGACCCTCAGCTTGGAAGGCTGATGCTCTAGCCAACTGAGCTATTCCCGCATC
>DZAQ01000132.1 GCA_022729615.1 Sulfurovum sp. | reverse complement strand
ATTATTTTTTGTTTAAAAAGCAATGAAGGAAACAGATTACTATGATTCGTAGTGTAATAATACTCTTGTTGATATGTACGACTTTTTTGGCGGGCGGTTTTGAGCAGGCACTTGGCAATAAACAGCCATTTTTGAAACCGGAAGAGGCATTTGTAGTTTCGTCAGTGCAGAGAGATGATAGTATAGAGACTACGATCAAACTGGGAGAGAAGATCCACATCTATGAGGATTCGCTCCATATCAAGGTGACAAAACCGCAGAATTTTGAGATCAAAGATTTTGTAAAACCTCAGTCGATCGAGAGAGATGGGGAAAAGATCTATGAGGGTGAAATACAGATCAAAGTACCGCTCAAAGAGATCGAATCGAAAGTGCAGGGGGATTTTACGCTTACGGTTGAGCTTGAGGGGTGTTCGGATAGCGGTATATGCTACCAGCCGCAGGTGAAAAGTTTTGATTTTCAACTGAACAAAGAGAGTTTGAGCGCTGCGCCGGTGAGCGCCAAACCCACGCCTTCTCCCGCAATCGAGGAGAAGAGAGGTGAAAATATTGAAGAGAAGGGCATTTTTGCAAAAATAGGCGAACTTGTCAAAGAGGGCAATACCGCCAAAATAGCCGAGGTGCTCAAGAATGAAAGTATGATTTTTGTGCTTTTCCTCTTCTTCCTCTTTGGGCTGCTGCTCTCATTGACACCGTGTATTTTCCCCATGATACCGATCCTCTCCTCTATCATAGTTTCGCAATCCTCCAAAGCGGAGAGCAGAAGTACCGCAAAAGCGTTTTTTATCTCATTGATCTATGTGCTCTCGATGGCGCTGACCTATACGGTGGTGGGATTGATAGCGGGACTGTTGGGCGCTGATATACAAACCGCGATGCAAAATCCATGGGTGTTGACCATCTTCGCAGGGCTGTTTGTAGCATTGGCATTTTCACTTTTTGGCTATTATGAGATAGGTTTGCCCTCGTCGATCCAAAGCCGTATCGCCAAAGCCAGCGATAGTGCGCAAGGCAAGGGGATACTCGGCACTGCCATCATGGGTCTGCTCTCAGCGCTCATAGTGGGACCTTGCGTCGCACCGCCGCTTGGGGGAGCTATTTTATTTATCTCGGCAACGGGAGATGCTCTGCTTGGGGGTCTTGCGCTTTTTGTGATGAGTCTTGGAATGGGGATGCCGTTATTGCTTGTAGGGATAGGAGCGGGTAAATTTATGCCCAAACCGGGCGGTTGGATGATCAAGATATCACAAGTGTTCGGTATCATGATGCTTGGGATGGCGATCTTCATGCTTGAACGAATTTTGCCGGAGAGTGTAGTGCTCATACTGTGGGGAATGCTCTTTATCGGAACATCGCTGTATTTGGGACTGTTTGATATGGTGAGTCCGTCAAATATTGGTACATATGCCTCAAAAATCGCCGCCATTATCTTTCTTGCTTATGGTCTTTCGCTCTATATGGGGGCGATCAGCGGCGCTACTTCGATGATGAGACCCTTTGAACGGTTCACGGGTGATCGCTCTGTAAATGGGTGCGATCCTATTGTTACCGATAGTGCCAGCCATCGCGGATATTCGATCCAGCGGCTTCTTGCTGAGGTTGAAGCCTCTGATAAACCTGTGATAGTCGATTTTGGGAAAAAATCATGCACGGCATGCAAAGAGCTTGATGAGATCACATTCAAAGATCCCTCTGTAATAGCCGAAATGGGGCGCTTCACCTTCATAAAAGTCGATTTGACCGACAATACGGCGGAAGACCAAGCGCTTTTGGCTCATTTCAATCTTTTTGGAACTCCAAATATTATCTTTTTTGACAAGAAAAATAGCTATCTTTCCGATATGACCTTGACAGGATATGTCAATCCTCAAGATTTTCTCGCGCATATCAAAAAGATAACCGAGTAAGTGAGAACTATTCCAAAGGAGAGATCGTGGCGTATATAATGAGACTTCTAGCTGTCGCAACAGCCTTTATCGCAGCAAGCAGTATGGCGGAAGCCGAGGAGCCTAGGGCGCAAATGAGGGAACTTGGCGTGCGACTGCTTCCTCCTCCTGCAGGAGCAAGCGAGCAGATGCGAGAACTCATCGCCGAATTTCCCTCTACTGCCCGTGCCCCTTCCAAAGTCGGCATACCTCAAACCAAAGAGGAGTGGAGCGAGTGGGCCGAAAAAAACAACGCGAGAGCGGCGGCAGGTGCACTCTCCACTGCGAAGGAGTTTGGCGTCACGATCAAACAAGAGACGATAGCGGGAGTTGAGGTCTATCGATTACAGCCTCCCGCAATCGACCCGGCACATAAGAATCATCTCTTTGTGTTTCTCCATGGCGGTGCATATGTGTTGGGCGCCAAGGAGGCTGGACTTGGCGAAGCGATGCTTATCGCGGCTCAATGCAAAATACCGGTACTCTCCATCGATTATCGCATGCCACCGAACCATCCTGCTCCTGTAGCGATAGAGGATGTTGCCGGTGTATGGCAAGCGCTTTTGAAAGAGCATGCTTCGACATCTATGGCAATGGGCGGAAGCTCTTCTGGCGGCGGACTCGTGCTGGCTGCACTTCACTATTTCAAAGAGCATAAGATCGGATTGCCCGGAGCGCTCTATATCGGTACGCCGGCTGTCGATGTAGATAAGACAGGAGATAGCCGCTACATCAATGAAGGCGCCGATAGACTCCTTGCTTCATGGGATGGCGTTGTACAAGAGGCATTTTCGCTTTATGCCGGAAAGTACGACCACAAACACCCTTATGTTTCACCCATATATGGAGATTTTAGAGGTTTTCCTCCTAGTTATCTCATCAGCGGAACCCGTGATCTTTTGTTGAGTGATACTGTACGCACACATCAAAAAATGCGCACAGCCAATGTCGAAGCAGATCTGCATATCTACGAGGGGCTTTCGCATAGAGAATATACTATGGTCACGGATGCCCCTGAATTTGAGCGCCATTTTGGAGAACTGAATAGATTTTTATTGAGATTTCTTCATTGATCCAGTGAGTGAAGAGAGCCAGTGTGGTCTCTCTTTGCCGGTGAGAGCGTATTCGTATTCATAAGGATTGTTTGCAAGCCGAGTGATATCATCCAAAGCGTTTTTGTCGCATCCAAGCAAAACCACATCATTTGGCAGAAGAGGTTCGCTCCATTGGGGCAGAAGTATTTCACTCTCATCTCTAGCGATCATCAAAATGAAAACATTATTGTAAGTGTTTGCATTGGAGAGTGATTTTCTGAAAATATCAAGGGTGACCTTTTCGTCGCGATCGAGGCGTTTATGTATCTCGTAAGTCTCATTTTTGGAGATCGTGATCTCCTCTAAGTGCGGCTGGGTGTCTATCTTGAGAAGACTTTTGATGACATATGCGGCATTTTGCTCTGTGAGTTTGTGGATATTGCGTACAAAAGTGTCTGCAGTTGGTCTGATGATGGCATTGATAGTCTTGTCTATGAGTAT
>DZAQ01000131.1 GCA_022729615.1 Sulfurovum sp. | reverse complement strand
GACTGTCCGGATGCTTGCAGGATACTAGCGGATCCATTGACCTATCCGAAACTCACCGCCGATACCAACAACGGTGCACTCTGTTCGCTTCTCAATAGGGAGTTTTTTCAGACATCCCGCATAGAGAGACCCCGTATCGACGGCATAGAGGTTTCGATGTCAGAAGCCTTGGATGCAGTGGCGCAGAGTTTACAAAAAAAGTCTCTTTTGTGGAGAGGCTCCGGTAACTTCGGTGTGATGCAAGAGGTGACCAATCTGCTTTTTGAGAAAATAGGCGGGACTTTGACTCGCGGATCATTGTGTGACGGTGCAGGGGATGCCGGTATCATGGCTGGCAGAGGAGTAAACAGGATATTGCCTTGGGAGCAGATCGCAAAGGCGGAAGTCGTCATCTTTTGGGGCCGAAACGCCTCGGTGACCAATAGCCATATTATGCCTCTGCTGGAGGGCAAAAAGATCGCAGTGATAGATCCGATTGCTACGAAGCTAGCCAAAAGAGCCGATTTGCACCTACAGCTAAAACCTCGAAGCGACTACTATCTAGCGATACTGCTGGCGAGATTTACCTTCATGGAAAATGCCCAAGATGATGAGTGGCTCAAAGAATATGCTCCGGATTTTGAGGATTTTTATGACTTTACAAGAGGGTATCGTATCAAAGCGATACTTGGATATATGGGGCTTGAGCTGAGTGATCTTGGCGAACTCCTGCATCTTTTGCATCATGAAAAAATAGTTATACTCGTAGGCAATGGTGTGCAAAAATACACTATCGGGCACTCTGTGCTCCATGCTATCGATTCGCTAGCCGCCACACTTGGGCTATTTGGCAAAGAGGGGTGTGGGGTAGGGTTTTTGGGCAATTCCAAATTGGGGTTTGCCAATCCTTTTGAGACAAAATGTTCAAGAGTTTCCAAGGCGCTTACCCCGTTTGATGCGTTTGAGACTGTGCTTGTGCAAGGAGGCAATCCGCTCGAGAGTATGCCTGATAGCAATGGAGTCTTGGAGAGATTGCGGTCGGTGGAGAATCTCATCTATTTTGGACTCTACGAAAATGCCACTAGCAAGGAGGCAAAGATCGTCATTCCGGCAAAAAATTTCTTTGAAAAAGAGGATCTTCGCCTCAGTTATGGAGATCATGGCATCACGAGGATGCACAAGGTGGTTGAGAATGAAATCGGCATTAGCGAGGTTGCGTTTTGTAAAGCGATGTATGAGAGACTTGGATATGACGGGCTTAGGAGTGAAAATGAGTATATAGATCTCTGGCTCGATCAGTGCGAGGAGGGCGACAAAGAGGGTGTTTATCGTTCACCGGCGTATCAGTCAAACCCTTACAGTGATGGCTTTGGCGAGGATGGAGGGGAAGAGTTTGTCTTTGTCGAAGAGTTTGATGATGATTTTGAGAAGCTCAAACATCTCACAAAATATCGCAAACTGAGTGATAAAAAAAGAGAGATAGAAGATTTTTGGCTCATCTCCCCCAAGGCAAACCATTCGCTCAATACACAGTTTAGAAGAGATGACCGAGTTTTTGTGCACCCTGACCTAGGCTTTGTGGAGGGGGCGAGTGTGCTGGTCTCTTCAAAATATGGAAGCTGTCAATTGAGAGTTGCCAATAGTGGTGATTTGCGTCCGGATTGTCTGCTTATCCCTGCCAATACCCTTGGCGTCAATCGTCTCACTCCGGCACTGGTGAGTCAAGAGGGCGAAAATGCCTGCTATCAAGAGGTCAAGGTGAGAGTTGAGGCGCTTTAAATAGCCTGTAGCGATAGTTGGCTATAATTGTATTTAGATTTTAGCATGGGAAAAAGAGATGAATTTAGAATCACTGGATAAAAAATATGTGTTGTCAACTTATGCGAGAAATTATACCAATTTTACGCATGGAAGAGGGTCGAAACTCTATGATGAGAATGGGCGGGAGTATATCGATTTTGCTGCCGGTATCGCTGTCAATAGCGTAGGGCACGCCAATCCTGTGCTGACAGAAGCGATCTGTAAGCAGGCAGGGCAGATCATCCACATCTCCAACCTGCAAGTCATCGAACCTCAAGCGAAACTGGCACAAAGAATAGTCGAACTTAGCGGTTACGATATGGCAGTATTTTTCGCGAACTCCGGAGCGGAGGCAAATGAAGGGGCGATCAAGATAGCTCGCAAATACGGCGAGACACGATTTGAGAAAAAACGCTACAAGGTGATCACGCTTGAGCACTCCTTTCATGGGCGTACGATCACTACGGTCAAAGCAACCGGTCAAGAGAGTTTTCATTCGCCAAACTTTTCACCCTACCCCGCCGGTTTTAGCTATGAAAAATCTATCGCCGATGTGTATGACGCGATCGATGACGAGACGGTGGCAGTGCTAGTTGAGCTGGTGCAAGGGGAGGGCGGTGTCGCCCCTTTCGACAAAGTGGAGATTCAAAAACTTGCTTCTTTTCTCAAAGAAAAAGATATTTTGCTCATTGTCGATGAGGTACAGACGGGTGTGTATCGAACCGGTGAGTTTCTCGCCTCAAATCTTTATGAGATAGAGCCGGATGTGATCACGCTTGCCAAGGGATTGGGCGGGGGTGTGCCTATCGGCGCTGTCATGACGCGTCATAAAGATATCTTTGTACCCGGAGATCACGGGAGTACCTTTGGAGGCAATTATCTCAGCTGCGCGGCAGGTTTGGCAGTGCTGGAGATCCTCTCCAAACTCTATGATAAGGGACTGCTCCATGAAGTGTTGATCCATTTTGAGTCAAAGCTCAAAGGGGTTGTGCAAAAATACCCACAACTCTTTGAGCAAGAGGTTGGTTTGGGTTTGATGCGCGGACTGCGCGCCAAAGATGGTCAGATAGTCTCCAAAATTCTCTCTCAAAGCATGGAAGAGGGGGTTGTCATACTCAAAGCCGGACGCAATACGGTTCGATTTTTGCCAAGCTTGACGATCACCAAAGAGGAGATAGATGAGGGGTTTGAGCGCTTTGAAAGGGCGCTTGATTCGCTTCTTTAGTGTTTGGAGCTATGCTTTTTTGTGATATGGGGATGAAGTGAATTTTAGTGCATATATGGATGATTGGCTCTATGGCGGAGGGGGTTATTACAAAAATTTCAAAGCGATCGGAAAGGGGGGCGACTTCTATACAGCAGTGAGCGCCTCCCCATTTTTTGGAGCAAGTATAGCCAATTACCTTTGGAGGGGCATTGAGAGAGGAGAGATACCCAAAGACGCGCTCTTGCTTGAGATCGGAGCGCATCAGGGACATCTTCTGGGCGATATGATCCAGTGGCTCTATAGCTGTGATGCCTCCTTGATACAGAGTATGCGATTTGCTATCGTGGAGCGGCAATCCGAAGTAATGGAGGCGCAAAAGCGTTACTTTGTGGAGCGTTTCGGCGGTGAAGTGGCTATCGAGTTTTATAGCTCTTTGGAGGAGCTGCGCGATGAGTATGCGTTTATCGTTTCCAATGAGATTTTTGAC
>DZAQ01000130.1 GCA_022729615.1 Sulfurovum sp. | reverse complement strand
CTCCCGCTCAAATTCGAGACTCAGCCCGTCATACTCGCTTTGCATCTCTTCGAGGGATTCAAAGAGCGCATCTATCTGGATAGAGATTTGGGCGATATTTTTGGATAGTTCGATGATCAAACCCGTATCAGACCCCGAAGAAGCCATGATGAGTTCGTCATTTTGCCTCTTTTGGGACTCTTCAAGCTCGATGATGGAGGCTTCGCACTCCTCTATCTTTTTTTTGAGAGGATTGAGTATCTTTCCTCTTTGGGTGATCACTAGAGCGCGCTGCTTTTTGAGCTCTTTTTTATTCTGACTTGGTTCGTTTGTCTCTTTTTTGGCAACCTGCTCTTCCCGTCCGCTCTCCTCCTCTTCCCAGCCGATCTTCTCCAAAAAGCGATCATAATTTCCGTCGAAAAATTCCGCGCCATCATGGCGAAAAATGATCAGCTGATCGGCAAGCCGTCGAAGCAGCATCTCGGAGTGAGTGACGAGGATCACCGAACCGGCAAAACCATCGATAGCCTCACAAAGCGCATCGATCGACTCCATATCGAGGTGATTGGTGGGCTCATCCAAAAAGAGGAGATTGGTCGGGGTCGCTATGATCTTGCCGAGCATCACCCTGCTTCTCTCTCCGCCGGAGAGGAGTTTGATCTTTTTGTCCGCTGCCTCACCGCCAAACATCATCGTCCCGCAGATGGCGCGAATGGAGGCGATGCCTAGCTTGCGGTCGGCGCTTCCTATCTCTTCGATGATGGTATGCTCACCCGAGAGTCTCTCGATGTTTGTCTGTCCGAAATGCGCAAAGGTTGTCTCTGGATGGTAGGAGATTTCGCCCGATAAGGCGGAGAGTTCGCCTGCTAGAGTGTTGAGCAGTGTCGATTTGCCTTTGCCGTTTTTGCCGATGATCGCGAGACATTTGCCGCGCTCGAGAGCAAAATCAAGATTTTCAAAGAGCGGATGGATCGGATCATAACCGAAACTTATCCCTCTGACCTCCAGCAGCAGCTTGGCAGGCGTCTCCTTGTAGTTGAAGCCAAATCGAAGCGATGATTCCCCTTCGAGTTTCTCCATCACTTCGATCTTTTCAAGCTCCTTGACTTTGCCCTGCGCTATCGCCGCTGTAGAGGCTCTGCTCTTGTTGCGCGCGATAAAATCCTCCAACTCCTCTATCTTTTTTGCTTGGTTCGCGCGCATCTTTTCGTAGAGTAGCTCATCCTCTCTGAGCTGATCATAATATTTTTTAGTATCACCTTGAATAATTTTGAGATTTTTCCGATGAATACCCATCGTATGCGTCGTCACCGCATCCATAAAATCACGGTCGTGAGTGATGAGGATCACCTCTCCTTCGAAATTTTTCAAAAATCCTTGCAGCCATCGCATAGAGACGATATCGAGATAATTGGTCGGCTCATCCAGCAAAAGCAGATTGGGCTCTGTTGCCAACAATTTGACAAGATTGATGCGTATCTGATACCCTCCCGAAAAGCTCCAAGGATCTTTTTGCAGATCAGAGTGATCAAATCCAAGACCAAAGAGAAGTTTTTCGATTTTGTAGAGATTGTACTGCTCCTCGGCACTCAGTACCTGCGCGCACTCCTCAACCACTGTCGGTTTGGTAAAAGCGATATGCTGTTTCAGGGCTCCGATTCTATATCCTTTTGGAAATGTGATCTCTCCTTCATCATAGTGCTCTTCGCCCAAAATGATCTTGAATAGTGTCGATTTTCCGGCACCGTTGCGCCCCACAAGACCGATGCGGCTGCCGGTGGCGAGCGTAAAATTCAGATTTTGAAATAGTGCGACTGCACCAAAACTTTTTGTTAAATTGGTTATTTTGATCATTTGCTCTGTCTTTTGGATAATTCTAGCGAATCATACACTAGAAGCGCTCAATCTCTGATTTTTTATCAAAGAAACTCCAGCGAGATCGAATGATGATGAATGAAAATCAGTTCATAAAGCAATCTATTGAGGAGGTTTGCGGTGTTCTACTGTTGAAAATCCCACGGCAAGCCAGTCTTGCATTCCGCCACGATACCATTTGATCTTTTGGGGCGGATAGCCGATCTCAAGAAGTGATTTGATCATATTTGGCGATTGTGCACACCATGAACCATTGCAAAAAATGACAACTATTTTGGCTCCGCTAAAATCATAGGTTTTGTCTGAGATCTTGACACCCAGGAGTTTGAGTTCTCTTAGGTATTCATCCGGAAATGAGTTGGGTTTGGAGATATGTTCAAAGGGTATATTGATGGCGCCGGGTATGGTTTTGTGACGATAGGAACCCTCTTTTCTGCTATCGATAAGGAGAAGGTTTGGCTGGCACTGAGTCTGCTCTATAAAATTTAAAACTTCAAGTTCTCCATATGTTTCAACTTCATCATTGATGTGGATAGGTTGAATCTGCCCGACGCTCGTCACAAACTCCGCTTTGCACTCTTTTGGAACCTCGCTACTTGCATATTTATTCTTCCAGATGGTATCGTCTTCTATGGCGACATAGAGGCACTTTGGATCAATTTCTCGCTCTATCGTATAGGTTTTGTTTGTACCATTCTCATCAGTGATCTCTACCTTCACGCCCTTGTATTGGAGGCTGGCAATATTGCCTTCGCCTAGAAGAGGAAGCGTCAAGAGAATAAACGGAAGAAGCTCTTTCATCTTAATTCCTTTGAAAAATTATTTTAAAATATTCTATCTTTTTATATTTAAAAATAAAAGCATTAGGAATAATTGATCCCTTATGGGAAGACTTGGAGAGATTTACTTTTGTTCCTCTTTCGCAAGGCGCACGACCATCTCTATGCTCTCTAGCGCATTTTGAAGTATCTGTTTGGTCGATGCAAGCGGCTTCATGCGGAGGTTTGTCTGGCGTTTATCCAGACTCTGATCCATCAGCACCTCCATCACCTCTTTTTCTAGCTCTTGGTAAATTTCTGTGAATTTTGTTTCGATAAATTTGGTTTCCATCGGTTACTGCTTTGGTCGAAAAATTTTGATGACACTCTCATCGGCTTGCATGTATCTGCCTCCGATCAAGTCGATACAGTAGGGAACAGCCCCAAAGACGGCATCGAGGCACTCTCGGATCGATTTTGGCTTGCCGGGCAGATTGATGATGAGCGATTTTTTGCAAATGCCGGCAGTCTGACGAGAGAGGATCGCGGTGGGCACATACTGAAGGCTCACTGCCCTCATCTGCTCCCCGAAACCAGGCAGAAGCTTGTGGCATACCGCCTCGGTCGCTTCTGTGGTCACATCCCGCAGTGCAGGTCCAGTCCCGCCTGTCGTGACTATGAGATCACACTCCATACCGGCAAGCTCAAGCAGAGTAGCCTCGATAAGCGGCTGCTCATCCGCGATACAGCGGTACTCATACTCACACTCATTGAGCAGATACTCGCTCATCGTATCCATGATAGCAACACCGGAAATATCCTGATAGATACCGGCGCTTGCGCGGTCGCTAGTGGTGACGACACCGATTTTGATAATATCCAT
>DZAQ01000026.1 GCA_022729615.1 Sulfurovum sp. | reverse complement strand
ATGTCAATAGACCCCAATGCAGGCAAACCGGCTTCCCGTGATAAATTGGTAGATTTACCAAAACTCATCGCATCCTATTATACTCTGCGCCCAGACCCATCCACACCAAACGAAAGAATCTCGTTCGGCACCTCGGGACACAGAGGAAAAGCGCTGGGCAAAAGTTTCAATGAACAGCATATCCGCGCCGTAACGCAAGCAACATGCGAATACCGCAAAAAAGAGGGTATTGCGGGTCCTCTTTTTTTGGGCAAAGACTCCCATGCTCTCTCAACACCCGCGCAAATCACCGCTATTGAGGTATTGGCAGCCAACAATATCCGCACTCTCATAGCACAAAATGATGGCTACACCTCTACCCCGCAAGTCTCCTTTGCAATTTTGGAGTACAACAAACAAGCCGCTGCAAAAGCTGATGGTATCATCATCACTCCATCGCATAATCCGCCCGAAGACGGCGGCTTCAAATACAACCCGCCCAACGGCGGTCCGGCAGATGTCGATGCAACCTCATGGATCGAAAAACGAGCCAATGAGATTTTGGCGCAAAACGGTAAGGGCATCCTCTCTCTCCCCTACGAAGATGCGCTTGCAAGCGGATATATAGAGGAGTACGATTTTGTAACCTCTTATGTAGAGTCACTCAGCAAGATCATAGATATGGAGGCGATTGTCAAATCGGGCATTCGTATAGGCGTAGATCCTCTTGGCGGCGCAAGCGTAGCGGTCTATCAAAAGATCAACGAGGTATATGGGCTGGATATGGATATTGTCAATCCGTATATCGACCCGACATTCTCTTTCATGACGCTTGACCATGACGGTAAAATTCGGATGGATTGTTCCAGTCCCTATGCGATGGCCTCCCTTGTCGCGCTCAAAGACAAATATGATCTTGCTTTTGGCAACGATGCTGATTCGGATAGGCACGGTATCGTCACCCCCACAGGCGGTCTCATGAATCCCAACCACTACCTTAGCGTCGCCATCTGGTATCTCTTTGGCAACCGACCGGAGTGGAAAAAAGAGCTGCAAATCGGCAAGACACTTGTCTCAAGCGCCATGATCGACCGTGTAGCCAAAGATCTCGGCAGAGAGGTCGTGGAGGTGCCTGTGGGATTTAAGTGGTTTGTGGATGGTCTCTACAACGGCACGCTTGGCTTTGGCGGTGAAGAGAGTGCCGGCGCCTCCTTTTTGCGATTTGACGGCAGCGTATGGAGTACAGACAAAGACGGCATCATCCTCAATCTCTTGGCGGCAGAGATGCGCGCCAAACTCGGCAAAGACCCCTCTGTACTCTATGCTGCGCTCGAGGAGAAGTTCGGCCGCTCTTACTACAAACGGATCGATGCTCCTGCCACACCGGCAGAAAAAGCTGCTATTAAAGCTATCGATCCCGCCAAATTATCTCTATCGACACTTGCCGGAGAGCAGGTAGAGAATATTTTGACTCATGCACTGGGCAACGGCGCGGCTATCGGCGGAGTCAAGGTAATGAGCGCCAACGGATGGTTTGCTATGCGACCATCGGGAACAGAGGATATCTACAAGATCTACGCGGAGAGTTTTATTTCGCAAGAGCATCTTGAGATGGTTATCAAAGAGGCGCAGGCACTCGTGGCATCTCTGCTCTCTTAAGCAGAAGCGAGTGTAATCGATTTGTTATCGGCAAATTATAGAATATTAGTTCATATTGGTGGTCCAATAGGACTCAACGAAGAAGGGTTTACATTAAATAAATGTATAATTCCTCCATACATTAAACTCAACATAAAGGAAATATTATGGCACTCAAAGTAGCAATCAACGGAACAGGAAGAATCGGGATGATCGTCGCAAAGATAATCATGCAAAGAGATGACATCGAGCTTGTAGCCCTCAATACTACATCGGATCCTGAAATGCTCACATACCTCTTCAAGTATGACTCTGTCCATACTGGGATTGATGCCAAAATGGTGGGAAATGATACTATCGAACTCAACGGCAAGCCGGTCAAACTCTTTAGTGACCGTGATCCTGAGAAGATCGACTTTGGTTCAACAGGCGCTGAACTTGTAATAGAGTGTACAGGAGCGATCCTCACAACAGAAAAAGCGCAAAAACACCTTCACGGCGGTATCAAAAAAGTGGTTATGTCTGCTCCGGCGAGTGACGATACCCCTACTTTTGTGCTCAATATCAATACAGATGGCTACAATGGCGAAGCTATCATCTCCAATGCAAGCTGCACCACTAACTGCCTTGCACCAATCTGTAAGGTACTCGATGATACATTCGGTATCGAAAACGGTTTGATGACAACTATCCACTCTTATACGAACGATCAAAATATCCTTGATGTCAAACACGCGAAAGATAAGCGCCGTGCCCGTGCAGCTGCGCTCAATATGATACCGACCACCACAGGCGCTGCCAAAGCGATCGGACTTGTAATGCCGCACCTCCAAGGCAAACTCAACGGCTATGCGATGCGCGTCCCGACTGCCGATGTCTCAGTAGTGGATATCACAGTCAATCTCAAGAAGAGCGTTACCAAAGATGAGATCAACGCAGCTTTTGATGCGGCATCCAAAGGAGCTTTTGCAGGATTGATAGAGATCGATAATGATAAGCGCGTCTCAAGCGATTTCATCGGGTCCACTTATAGTTCTACTTATGTTCCGGACATGACCAGTGTCGTAGATGGAAAAACTGTCAAAGTACTTGCTTGGTACGATAATGAGTGGGGTTACAGCAGCCGTTTGGTTGATATGTGTGTGTTTGTCGGAGGCAAATAATGCTCAGCTTTGGCAAACACTTTCCTTTGGAAAGCACATCTGCCTCCAAGCAGAAGATGGATGATGCGTTTAGCGCACTCAAAGAGGAGATGCAGAGTGACCGTATCGGTTACTACAAACTCCCCACCCACTCTCTCACGCATCTTGAAACACTCAAAACAATCAATACCCAAAGTATCAAGCAGATCGTTATCATCGGTATCGGCGGTTCATCACTCGGTATCAAAGCGATCAATTCGATCCTTAGACCTTATACACCTGATGTCAAAGAGATGCTCTTTTTGGAAAATTCTGATCCTTTGACGATCAAGGAGACAATGGAAAAGATTCGCAAGGAAGAGGCGTGCTTTTTCATGATCTCCAAATCAGGCTCTACGATAGAGACGACCTCGGTGCTCAAAACACTCATCGCGCACTTTGAGATAGATCTTGACGGCGCAGATAAAGAGCGTCTTTTCGTGGTAACCGATGCGGGTTCCGTGCTCTCTGATTTCGCAAAACACCATCAGCTTCATGAGTTTAACATCCCTGATAATGTCGGCGGCCGTTTTTCTGTATTGAGCGCTGTAGGTGTCGTGCCGTTGGCAATGGCAGGCTATGATATGAGAGCGCTTTTGGGCGGTGCCGGCAGTTTGATCCAAAGTTTTTTTGCCGGAAACGAAAATCACCTTTTGGAGAAAGCCTATTGGCTTGCATCCAATAGCGAAACACAGAGTATCAATGTGCTCTTCTCTTATGCGGATCGACTTGAAGATTTGACCAAATGGTATGTGCAGCTCTGGGGTGAATCGCTTGGCAAGATCGATACAAATGGCAAACGCGTAGGATTGACGCCGATCGGACTAATAGGCGCGGTAGATCAGCACTCATTTTTGCAACTGATCATCGAAGGACCCAAAGACAAAAGTGTCACATTCATCACGGTTGAAGATTTCCAAGTAGATCTCACGATACCTGACATCACGCTCTTTGGTATCGAAAAGACCGACTTTATCAACAGCCAAAGCTTTAACAGACTCATCAACGCTCAATGTGATGCTACGATGCAAAGCGTGATCGAATCGGGCGTTGGAGCTGATGCGATCGCTATGGACAAGATCTCTGCAGAAAATATCGGCGCCATCATGGCATATTATGAGCTGCTGACTTCACTCGTAGGGAGTATGTTCAAGGTCAATACTTACAATCAACCGGGTGTCGAACTAGGCAAACAGATACTTTATAAAAATCTATCAAATTAGAAAAAGGCATATAATGAGTTTATTTTGTTACGATATCGACAAGAGATATGAAAAGAGTGTTGCCTATTTTTCTATGGAATTTGCCATAGACCAAGCGCTTAAAATCTATTCCGGCGGGCTTGGATTCCTTTCCGGATCACACATGAGAAGCGCTTACGATCTCAAACAAAATGTGGTAGGAATCGGGATGCTCTGGAGCTATGGCTACTATGATCAGTCACGCAATGAAGATCGAAGCCTCAAGCCGACCTACACAAGGAAATTTTACTATTTTCTCGAAGAGCTTGATGTCCATGTGACAGTCAAGATTCATAACGAAGATGTACGCGTCAAAGCATTTTTGCTGCGGTCTGAGACATTCGGTACAGCCCCCATCATCCTTCTCTCAACCGATTGTGATGAAAACGACTATCTCGCCAGAACTATCACACATAAACTCTATGACGGCAATGAGCGCACAAGAGTGGCACAAGAGATCGTTTTGGGCATTGGGGGCACGAGAGTGCTTGAGGCTTTGGGACGAAAAGTTGATATCTATCATATGAATGAAGGACATGCGCTTCCGCTCGTCTATGAACTCTATGGCAAACACTATCAAGAGATGCAAGAGCTTCGCAAACATGTAGTCTTTACGACACACACACCCGAAGCAGCCGGAAATGAGATACACAATATCCACTTCCTTCATGAGATGGGCTTTTTCAACGGTCATTCACTTGAAACCATCCGAACTCTTACGGGATATACTCACGGGGATGATTTTAGCCTCACGGTCGGTGCGCTTCGAAGTGCGAAGATCGCCAATGCGGTCTCCAAAATTCACGGAATAGTTGCCAATGATATGTGGAAAGATACAGAAGGTAGATGCGAAATCATCTCTATCACCAATGCCCAAAACAAGAAATTTTGGACAGACAAGACACTCATTCGAGCCCTCGACGAACATGAGGATTTTGAGCTCAATGCACGAAAAATGCACCTCAAAAAAATTCTTTTCCATACCATAGCCGATCAGACCGGCAAAGTATTTGATCCTGAGATATTGACGATCGTCTGGGCGCGGCGCTTTGCGGAGTATAAACGACCCGGACTCATCAAATATGACTTTGAACGGTTTATTAAACTTATTCGAAACACAGAGATGCCGGTTCAGATCATTTGGGCAGGCAAGCCCTACCCCGGCGACCATGGCGCGATCGATACATTCAATGAACTTATCTCTATCAGCCATCACTACAAAAATATCGCAGTTTTGGTCGGATATGAGATCTCACTCTCCCGTTTGCTGAAGCTCGGAAGCGATATTTGGCTCAATACTCCGAGATATACCCGTGAAGCAAGCGGCACAAGCGGTATGAGCGCGAGCATGAACGGCTCGATTCACCTCTCTATCGATGACGGCTGGCATCCGGAGTTTGCGAGAGACGGCAAAAACGCCTTCACGATCCCGGCGGTTGATCATACCCTGCCGATCGCAGATCAAGACAGGATCGACAACAAGAACCTGATGGATATTCTTGAGCAAAAAGTCTTGCCCACCTACTACAACAACAAAAAAGAGTGGGTCAATATCATGAAAACTGCAATGTCTGATATCGAGATCGATTTCGATTCCGGTCGTATGGCTGCGGAGTATTATGACCGAATGTTTACGATAGAAGGATAAGAATATGACTTCCAATCTTACCACAATGCAAGGCGTCAAAGGACTCAGAGATATCGATGTGACCGGAAAAAAGGTTTTGATCCGCGTGGATTTCAATGTACCTGTCGATGGCCACAACAACATCACGGATGATCGCCGTATTCGTGCGGCATTGCCAACCATCAACTATTGTATCGACCACAACGCTTGCTCTATCACGCTCGTATCGCATTTCGGACAGCCAAAAAGCGGTTATGATGCGAAATATAGTCTCAAGCATATCATCAAACGGCTTGAGAGACTCTTGCAAAAGAAAGTTGAGTTTGTAGAGGATTTTGATAGCTCCAAAGAGGAGATAGCAGCCTGCTCTCTTGAACGCGTATTTTTGCTGGAGAATATCCGTTTCCATGAAGGTGAAACCAAAAATGATCCCGAGCTAAGCAAACGACTCGCCTCGATCTGCGATATCTATGTCAATGATGCTTTCGGCGCCTCCCACCGCAAACACGCTTCCACTTACGGTGTAGCCGAGTTTGTGCAGACAAAGGTAGCCGGATTTTTGATGATGCGCGAGATCGAAGCCTTCTCCAAAGCGCTTGAAAATCCTGTAAGACCTATCGCACTGGTAGTAGGCGGAGCCAAAATATCATCCAAGATCACTCTTCTTGAGTCGGTTATCAAAAAAGTTGACAAACTCATCATCGGCGGCGCCATGAGCAATACATTCCTCAAAGCGCTCGGATATGATATGCAGGGCTCGCTTTATGAAGAGGAGTATATAGAAACGGCTGCAAAGGTCATGAAACAGGCGAGAGAAAACGGCGTCAAACTCTATCTGCCGGTAGATGTCGTCACGACAGACTCCATCGAATCGCCTGTCGTCGTCAAAGTAGTCCCTGCGCAAGATGTCCTAGAGGGCTTCAAAGCCGTTGATATCGGGCCTGCCACGGCGAAACTCTTCAGCGAAGCGATCGAACTCTCCAATACGATCATTTGGAATGGACCGATGGGTATTTTCGAAATCGATAAATTCTCCAAAGGCACTTCAAAAATCGCAAGCGCTTTGGCCGATTCGTATGCCTATACGATCGTGGGAGGCGGTGATACGGCGGATGCTGTCGATAGAGCCGGCGAAGCCGATAATATCAGCTTCATCTCCACCGGAGGCGGGGCGAGTTTGGAACTGCTAGAGGGCAAGGTATTGCCTGGTTTTGAACTTTTAGATCGCAAATAAACAGGAGTATCTATGGCACTCGCAATCATGTCATCAGGCGGTGACGCCCCCGGAATGAACCCGGCGATCAAAAAATTTGTGGATTATGTATTCAAGCAAGGGCAAGAGCCCTATCTTATCTATGACGGTCTTGAGGGGCTCATTGATAACAAAATCAAACCGGCAACACATGTAGATGTCGCCGGTATTCTCCACCGAGGCGGCACAATCATCCGCTCATCGCGTTCAAAACGATTTTTTGAGCATGAGTATCGTCAAAAAGCCTATGACAACCTCAAGGCTCATGGCATCACAGGACTCGTAGTGCTCGGCGGTGACGGCTCTTTTCGGGCTATGGAGAGATTTAGCTCAGAATTTGATCTCAATTTCGTCGGTATCCCCTCCACTATCGATAATGATATCTATGGGACAGACTACTGTTTGGGCGCGGATACGGCGCTCAATGTCATCCGTGACGCACTTGATAAGATCCGCGATACGGCATCTTCGTTCAACCGTGCCTTTTTGGTAGAGGTGATGGGGAGAGACTGCGGCTATCTCGCGATCGTCTCTGCGATGATAAGCGGCGCGGAGGTATGCGTGATCCCTGAAACTCCTTTTGATTATGAAAAGGTTGGCAAAAGGCTGCGCAAAGAGGTTGAAGATGGGCGAAATTATGCTCTTGCGATTGTTGCTGAGGGCACCAAACAAACAGGAGAAGTCCATAAATGGCTTCAAGAGACTATCGGACTAGAGACACGGGTGAGTATCTTGGGTCACATCCAAAGAGGCGGCAACCCTACAGTGCGTGATCGATTGATGGCTTTTGCGTTTACTATCGCGGCTGTCGATCATCTCCTTACGCACAACGACTCAAACAAGATCGTCGTCCATCAAAATGGAGAGTTCAAGCTTATGGAGATCCAAGAGGTAGTGTCAAATAAATATCAATTGCCACAAAGATATCTTGATGCTATCAAACTGCTTGACTAAATAAAAAAAAGGATAAAAAATGGTCAAAATCACACCCAAAGATGATAAGGCTTGGGTAACTTTTACTTTTTCAGGAGCAAAAATGAATAGCTGCATGCTTTCAGGCTCATGGAATGATTGGGCGCAGGAGCCTATGAAACAAAAAAAGAGCGGTGAGTTTTATTTGAGAAGAATGCTCCCGATCGGCAGCTCTTATGAGTTTGGTTATCTCACTAGCGACAACCAATGGCATTGCGATGATGAGCTTGGGTGTATCACATCGCCATTTGGTTCAAAAAATTCACTTTTGGAACTCTAATTTTAGGTTCTCTTTACACGAATCGCATTAGAATAGATTCTACAAAGATAAAGAGCGGCTTTCTCGGATCCCACTCTTTATCTATTCAAACAAGAGGAGGAGATGTAAATCATGAAAGCTGTAGTGATGGCGGGAGGATTCGGAACACGAATCCAACCGCTTACAAACTCAAGACCAAAACCGATGTTGCCGGTTGCGAACCGACCGATGATGGAAAATACGATGGTGATGCTGAGAGATCTCGGCATCAAAGAGTTTATTGTATTGCTCTATTTCAAACCCGATGTCATCCAAGACTATTTTGGAGACGGCAGTGCGTTTGGGATGAATATCACCTATGTAGTTCCGGATGATGACTATGGGACTGCCGGCGCCGTGAAGCTGGCACAAGAGTATATCGGTGATGAGAATTTCATCATCATCAGCGGCGACCTTGTGACGGATTTTGATTTCCAAAAAATCTTTGATTATCACAAAAAGAAAAAATCAAAACTCACCATCACCCTCACATCTGTCGAAAACCCTCTTGAATTTGGAGTAGTCATCGCCAACAAAGAGGGAAGAATCGAGAAGTTTCTCGAGAAGCCGAGCTGGGGTGAAGTATTTAGCGATACCATCAATACCGGCATCTACATCATTGAACCGGAGATTTTGAATTACATTCCCAAAGGTGAAAATTTTGACTTCGCCAAAGACCTCTTTCCGCTTTTGATGAGAGAGGGCATCGAACTCATCGCCGGACATGCAGAGGGATACTGGAGAGATGTCGGCAATCCTGAGAGTTATAGAGAGGTTCATGAGGATATCATGAGCGATCGTGTCAATTTCAATTTCCCGGGCAAAGCCTCCAAATACCCCGACGGGAAGCTCTATAGCGATCACGATTATGATTTTGATGATGATATCGAGATCATCGGGAAAGTCATACTTGGCAAAAATGTGAAGATCGGCAAAAAATCAAAGCTCAAAAATTGTGTTATCGGGGATAATGTCACTATAGGCAAAGACAACAAAATAAGCAACTCCGTTATCTGGGATGATGTCGATATTGAGAGTGGCTGCAAGCTGGATATGGCGGTCATTTGCAATGACAACACTATCGGCAAAAACTGCAAAATGAGCGCGGGAATTATCTTGGCAGAAGGGTGCGAGATCGGCGAACTTGTCACAGTCGAAAAAGATGTCACTATCTGGCCAAACAAGAAGATCGAATCCGCCGCTATCGTCAGCAGCAATATCATCTTGGGAAATAAATACAAAAATTCTATTTTTGAAAACGGCACGGTTGCAGGCAAATCAAATATAGAACTCTCATGTGAAATGTCCAGCAAACTTGCAGAGGCTTTCGGAGCCCAGATGCCTGTGGGTTCGACGATACTCATCGGAAGAGATCACAATAAAAGCTCACGCATGCTCAAGAGAGCTTTCGTGGGCGGGATGCTCGCTTCCGGCGTCAATGTCGTCGATCTCAAATCGATCCCATCTGCGATCATGCGTTTCAATCTCGCTCATACGCCTGAATATATCGCGGGTGTTTACTTCAGACAAGAGAGGGAGGATGCCAGCAGCACGGCAATCACCCTTTACAATGACGATGCTCTTCGCATCAATAGCGATTTGGCAAAAAAGATCGAAAAGGCTTATTTCAAAGAGTCGTTTAGACGAGTTGATTTCGGTCAAATCGGTGAGATCACAGAGTCAGAGCGTCTCCAAGAGTGCATAGACTACAAACGAAGTATAGAAGAGGGTTTCCAAAAAAGACTCTTTAGCTGCGCAGATTGCCGTATCGCGGTAGATATGATGCATGGTACCGCCTCAGAAGTATTTCCAAGCATCTTAAATGATCTCAATATTGATAATATGATTTTCAACAACTACAACGATCAGTCACGGCTTGCCAATTTTAGATCGCTCAACAAAAGATCTATCCAAGATGTAGAGATGGTTGTGCGAAGTCTTCAGATGGATGCCGGATTTATGGTCTATCCATATGGTCAGCGGCTCGTACTAATATGTGACGAAGGCACTGTACTGAGTATGCAGACGGCGCTTCAGGTTGTCTTGGCGCTTTTAAATATGGAGGGAACCAAGAAAGACAAAAAGAGGGTATTTCTCCCCACTTGGGCTCCTGATATTATTTGCTATGAAAATCTTGAGATCGAACGAGGAAAATACTCCAATTTTTCTGCCAAACAGCTGCGCAAATATGATCTCATTGCGACGATTGACGGGAATTTTGCCTTTACTGAATTCTCCCTTTACAGAGACTCAATGTACGCTACCCTCAAAATATTGGAGATGATCATCAAGCACAAGGTCAAACTCTCAGATCTTGCGCAAAGCGTAGAACCATTCTATTATCTGCAAACAAACATTGAGTGCTCACAAGCCCTCAAAGGCAAAATGATGCGGAAATTCCTCGAAGACGCGAAAGAGAAAAAATCTTCAACAGCGGATGGCGTGAAAATTTGGCTCAATCCGACCGACTGGATACTGATGATCCCCGATCAATACAGTGATCAACTCAATCTCTACATTCAAGCTGCCAACGAAGAGAGCGGAAAAGCTATCTATGATGAGTATCAGGTAAAAATAGATGAATGGAAAAAAGCGTAACAATGAATTTTCCGCTCAAACTCAGCTTTGTATGGCATATGCATCAGCCCGACTATCGAAATGCGGCGGGCATTATGCAGATGCCGTGGGTATTTTTGCATGCGATCAAAGATTATTATGATATGCCTTGGATGCTCGCTAGGCACGATGGGCTCAAAGCGACTTTCAACATCACACCCCCGCTAATAGAGCAGATCAATCTCTATGCTCAAAATATTGAGCAAAACGATCGTTTTTTTGGACTTTGGATGAAGCACCCTTCAGAGCTGAACGAAACTGATAGAGAGTGGATGATCAAAATGTGCAAAAGCTGCCCTTATGAGACTATGGTAGTGCCTATCGAACCCTATCGAGCCCTCTACAATCTCGACTCCTATAGCGATGACGAGCTGTGTGATATGGAGACTTGGTTTGCACTGGCGTGGTGCGGAGTCTATTTGCGAACCCACAATCCTATTGTCAAAGAGATGCTTGCCTCATCAGGTCATTTTCGATGTGAACAAAAACTTGCCCTGCTGCAGACACTTGGTGATTTTATCGGCACAATTTTCCCCTACTATGCCAAACTGCAGCGTGACGGGGTCATCTCCCTCTCTACAACCCCTCTCAACCACCCGATACTTCCGCTTCTTATAGATATGAACAATGCCCAAATAGCGCATCCGGGTACTAATATCCCGGCACATCATCTCTCGCTTGAGGAGGATGCAAAACTCCAGATATCCAAAGCACAAGCACTTTTTTTGGAGACATTCGGATTTGACGCCGTAGGTTTTTGGCCTGCCGAGGGGGCTGTGGATGAACGGACTTTGGAGCTCTATCGTGATGCGAAACTCAAATGGGTTGCCACCGATGAGGCGATACTCTTCAAATCTCTTGGCTCAGGCAACCGTGACGCACTCTACTCCCCTTATACGCACAATGGTGTAGCGATAGGCTTCAGGGATCATGGATTGAGCGATCTTTTCGGTTTCACCTATAGATTTTGGGATGCCGGGCGGGCTGCGGATCACTTCATATCTTCCATTGACACTATCTCCAAAGGGGGCGAAAACAGAACTGTATTTGTCATTTTGGATGGAGAGAATGCTTGGGAGTTTTATCACAACAATGCGTTTGATTTTTTTGATGCTCTCTACACGCGACTCAAACACACGCCTTGGTGCATCACAACAGGCATGGATGAGGTTGCCTCGTCACCTCTCAAAGAGCTGCCGCATTTAGCGCCCGGCAGCTGGATACATGGAGAGTTCAACACCTGGGTAGGACATCCGGAAAAAACGAGAGGCTGGGAGCTCATCTATATGACCCGCCGTGACTACGAGCATCACAAATCACAAATCGATGACTTTATCAAGGCAAAAATCGAGCACCATTTTCTTGCCGCAGAGTGTTCGGATTGGTTTTGGTGGTACGGCGACGATCATATGACAGAATTTGGTGCCGAATTTGATGAGCTTTTTCGCTCACACTTGATCGAGATATATCTTTTGATGAGTGTTTCGCCGCCAAACGATCTCTATGTTCCTATTATTTCTGACCGAAGCGGTGTTGATTTCCTCCTACAGCCGAAGTTTCCTATCGAACCGGTTGTCAATGGGAAGCATAATTCCTTTTTTGAATGGGTGGGGAGCGGCTTCGTGGATGAGACCAAACTCTTCTCCACCATGGATAGAGTGCGAGGTCCTATAGAGTCGATCCGTTTTGGTCAAAGCGAAAGTCGGGTCTATTGCGCTTTTGAGGGGAACATGGAGGAGCTGCGTACCTGTGATCATCTGCATATACACATTGCCCCCTTTAATGCGCGATTTCAGATCGCCTTACCCTCCTTGTGCCGCACCAAATTCTATGAAGCAGAAGAGAATGGAATATATCTCAAAATTGCCTGTGACAGCTGGCTAGAGCTTGGGTTGGAATTTGGAGAGGTCAACGCGGCCAAACTGCAATTACGATTTGAGATTGAACGCAATGGCATCATCATCCAATCCCTTCCGGGGTATGGCGAGCTGGAAATTGATCTGGAGACGACCTATGCAGAAAATTGGTTTGTATAATGTACACAAAAGGGAAAAATAATGTCTGATATTCGAAGAGACCGCCTTCATGACCTTTATGTGCTGATAGCGCCTGAGCGTATGAGAAGACCCGATACGCTACTCAAGGAGAAGAATATAACGCCAAAAGGCTCCTGCCCGTTTTGTCCGGGACATGAAAAGCTCACTCCTCCTGAAATCTATGCCAACAGAGAGCGAGATGCACATTTTGAGGAGTGGAATGTGCGCGTCATCCCCAATCTCTACAAAGCCGTGCAGATAGAGCTTGATAGCGTTTCGCATACAAATGGACTCTTTGAGTCGCAATGCGGGCTAGGCGCACATGAGATCGTCATCGATACTCCAAACCATGAGTGTCGTTTTTCTCATTTACAGAGCAAACAGATCGGCAAATGGCTCTCTACTATCGCCAAACGGATAGCTGATCTGCGAAACGACAGAAGATTGATCTACGCAAGCATCTTCAAAAATGAGGGCGAAAGTGCCGGCGCTACCCAATCGCATCCCCATACACAGATCATCGCCCTGCCCGTGATGCCCCACAAAGAGCTCAATCTCCTCAAACGGGAAATGCTCTACTATAGAAGACACGGCAGAGGCAAAGTAGAGGATCTTCTTGAGAATGAATTGTCACAGGAGGTGAGAATTGTCGCCAAAAGAGGTGATTTTGTCGCTTATTGCCCATTTGCTTCAAGCTTCCCTTTTGAGGTCTCTATCGCTCCCAAAAGAACACTCGGCACTCTTGATCAGCTCAATCGTGATGACATTTTACATCTAGCAACACTGTTGAGTGATGTACTGAGACGCCTCGATAAAGAGCTTGGCGACTTTGATTACAATTTGGCTTTTCAGATGGCTCCGCTCAACAGTAATTTTGAAAATGAACCCTTCTTTGATCATCTCCAAAAATACTACCGCATGACGATTCGTATCATGCCGCGCATCTACCGCTTGGGCGGCTTTGAGCTTGCCACGGGAATGATCATCAATCCGGTCACCCCCGAAGAGGCGGCAAAACTACTTCGTGAAGCGAAAATCTAAATGGCTTGGCGATGAAACTTCTCTTCGCTTCCGCTGAAATTTACCCTTATGCCAAAACAGGAGGGCTTGCGGATGTCTCGGGGGCGCTTCCAAAAGCACTCTCCAAAAAGATTCAAATCCGAACCATTATGCCGCTGTATGATTTTATTGATCGCGACAGATTTGAGATTTGTCCGCTTGATCTCTCTTTTGAGCTCACTCTAGGAGATGAACTTCATACGATATCGCTCTACCAAGCATCCAATAGCGGTGTCGAATCACTCTTTATATATTCTCCTCTGCTCTCAAACCGCCCTCACCCCTACGGTGATACTCATGGAGATTTTCCCGATAATGCCCTGCGTTTTG
>DZAQ01000129.1 GCA_022729615.1 Sulfurovum sp. | reverse complement strand
CGGAGAATATAGCATCCGTGGAGAAATGCCCTTGTTTTGATGATCTCTCTCCAGCGGTTATGAGAGCCAAATGTTGAAGCGGTAGGCAAAAGCGCCAGATCGACACCCTCCTCGGAAGCCCTCTGCCAGAAATGGTCAAAATGGAGCTCATATCCTGCTATTATCATGATCTTAAAGCCATCAATTTTGAAAATCAATGGGGATTCTAGCTCTTTGATAGGGTTTGAGAAAAAACTTTTTTCATCCCAATGTTTATAGGGCAGAAGGATCTGCTGCATGTAGTAGCCGGTACTTTTGGGAGTGATCTTGGCAATGACCTTGAAGTACTCCCCTTTTTTGATCTGCACGACCGGAACGACAAAAACCATATTATATTTTTGGGCGAACGACTTCAAAAGCTCGATATGCCTCGCGCTCTGCTCCTCCACCATCCCGATAGGCATCATGGTAAGCTCTTTGAAGAAGTGGTTGATGACATACTCGCCCAAAAGCATGACGCGCGCACCTCTTTCGTGCGCATTTTTGAGATAAAACTCCAATCGTGTCGCGTTCATTCCCAAAGTAGGAAGCTGGAGTGCCGCTATGGTGAGTGTTTTGGATGACGGCATTAGCGACTCGCTTCCAAATTGTTTTTATCGATGATCTCGATCTTTGCCTTTGCCTGCTCGATCATCTTCTGTGCCTCTTTGATATTTTTGAGACCCTCTTCATATATCTTGACGCTCTCCTCTAGGGTGATCTCCTGATCCATCAATTTCCCCAAAAGCTCTTTGGAGTACGCAAGCCTCTCTTCAAAACTGCTTATTTTCATTCACTCTCTCCATTTTCTAAAATACCTCGAATCAAATGCTCAAATTTATGAATCTCCACCAAAAAAGCATCATGTCCGTAATTGCTCTGTATCGCATGATAAGTGCAATTTTGCTGATTGTGCTGCATCATATCGTGGATAACCTCCATCTCTTCAGGGAAAAAGAGAAAATCGCTCGTGAAGCTGAAGAGGTGAAGCTTCGCTTTGATACGCTGCAACGCGTCAAAGAGCGAATCATATCCTCTTGAGAGGTTGAAAGTATTGATCGCCTTGACGATATACAGATAGCTCAAAGGATCGAAGTGCTTGCTGAAATTTGTCGTATTGTACTCCATATAGCGCTCCACTTCGTAGCGTCCAAAAAGCTCAAAAAGACCGTCATTGCTCACATAATCCCTGCCAAACTTCTGATCCATCGACTCCGGACTCAAAAAAGAGATATGCCCTGCGATTCGCCCGATCGCCAGTCCATCCAGCCCCTCCTCCTTGAAGGCATCTTTGGCATAATTTCCATCCTTGAAGCGAGGATCTCTGCGGATCGCTTCGACTGCTACCTTATTGAAAGCGATCGTCCATGCTCTTGTCGCATGAGTTGCCGCGAGCGCTATCACTTCATCGGCAAAATTGGGATAATCCACAGCAAACTGAAGCGCCTGCATCCCCCCCATGGATCCCCCGACGATCGCACGCACACGGTAGATGCCGAGATCAGAGAGAAGATGCATTTGAGCGCGGATCATATCTTTGATAGTAATGACGGGAAACTTCAAACGATAGGGCGCTTCTGAAGGATAGTCAGGGCTCATCGGACCGGTAGAGCCGAAACAGCTCCCGATAACATTGGAAGAGATGACAAAAAATTTGTCCGTATCGATCCCTTTGCCCTCACCGATCAAGCCATCCCACCACCCCGGTTTGCTCTCTCCCGGATAAACCCCTGCCGCATGATGCGAGCCGCTGAGCGCATGGCAGATCAACACTACATTGCTTTTGTCTTCATTGAGTTTGCCGTAAGTTTCATAGATGATCTCATAGGGTTCAAGGATACGACCGCTCTCCAAGTAGAGCGGACTGCTAAAGTATCTTGTATGCGTCTGGATCTTCATATGATTCTATATCTTAGCGCTCAAGCGCTTGTTTCAGATCGGCGATCAGATCACTGCTCTCTTCAAGCCCGACACTCAGACGGATCAATCCCGCAGGGACACCCGCATCGATCAGCTCTTGGGCGCTTAATTGCTGGTGTGTCGTACTTGCAGGGTGGGTGATAATCGATTTGCTATCTCCGATATTGACAACGATTTTGAAAATTTTTGTGCTATTGGCGATCTTCTTGGCGATCTCCATATTTTCTACCTCGAAGCTCAAAAGCCCGCTGCATCCTCCATGCAAATACTTCTGCGCATTTGGATGGTTCGCGTCACTTGAGAGTCCCGGATAATTGACCTTGATGACTCCGGGTTGTTTTTCTAAAAACTCCGCTATCTCCTGCGCTGAAGCCGAATGCTGTTTCATGCGAAGCGGGAGTGTTTCAATCCCTTGGATATAGAGCCAAGAGTTAAAAGGGCTCGGAGCGGCGCCTAGATCACGCAAGAGTGCCAGTCGCGCCCTGAGCGTAAAGAGCGGCAGAGGAAGATCGGAGTAGATCAAACCGTGATAGCTTGCATCGGGTTCATTGAAGTGTGCATATCTTGGATTTCCTTTGATCTTTTGCACGAGATTTTCGCGCTCTACGATCATGCCGCCTATCGCCAGCCCCTGTCCTGTTGTGTATTTGCTGGCGCTATGCACCACGATATCACAACCAAGAGCAAGAGGTTTGCAAAGTATCGGCGTTGCCACCGTATTATCGACACAAGTGAGGACTCCGTGCGCATCGGCGATCTTCACGATCGCGTCAAAATCAGGCACATCGATGCTTGGATTTGTAATACTCTCAAAGAGAATGAGCTTGCTTTTGGCATCTATCAAAGCCTCTAGCTGTGAGGGATTTTTGACATCAAAATAGCGTGTTTCGATCCCAAACCGCTTGATGGTGTGACCGGTGAGCGTCGTAGTACCCCCATACACCTGCTTGGCTACGATGATGTTGTCCCCAGCCTCGGCGACATTGGCGATCGCATAAAAGATAGCCGACATCCCGCTCGCGGTTCCCAATCCTGCCGCTCCACCCTCCAAGGCGGCAAATCGTTTCTCAAAGACATCGGTTGTCGGGTTCATCAACCTTGTGTAGATATTGCCCAGCTCTTTGAGGGCAAAGAGGTTTGCCGCGTGGTCTGCATCTCTGAACTCATACGCCGTTGTCTGGTAGATCGGCACCGCCATCGCGCCCGTCTCGTCTCTCTCGTATCCGGCGTGAATCGCCAATGTTTGATCTTTCATCTTCTCTCCATATTATTTTTTATCAATACCCAAAACACAGGTTTCATCAAAAATGCCACCCTCAGCATCTTTGTACTCATTATCAATTATAGAGTTGCAAATCTTTGTATCTGATGCACGGGAGCAACTCATCATTTCGATCTCTTTTCCGTCTATATCGCCCAATTTCTCGCTGACACAGTCCGTGAAGCCAAAATAAGCACAATCCACTTGCATCTCAAATGAAGCCACCTGAGGATTTGTCCCATTGATCTCTTGTGAGTAACTATTGAGTATCTCTGTCAAATTGTCAGCGTAACAAAGCTCTTCAGGGTAAGACGGCAATAAAAAAAGTATTGACTTATCCGTGATCTCTTGGGGAGCAGC
>DZAQ01000128.1 GCA_022729615.1 Sulfurovum sp. | reverse complement strand
TATCATCATTCAAGAGATAGAGGTCTCTTGAGTTGGAAGAGTCAAAAATCAATCCTGTTTGCCGAAAAACTTTCCAAAAAACCCGGCGATACTCTTTTGAGGGGTACGGCTCATAACAAGATCACCGCTTGAGGGATCTTTGGTCACCGTCGTACCTGCGGCGATGAGGACATTGTCCGGGATAGTGACGGGGGCGACAAGCTGCGTATCGCTGCCTATGAAGACATTTTTACCGATAACGGTTTGATATTTTGCTTTACCGTCATAGTTGCAGGTGATGGTTCCCGCTCCTATATTGGTTCCTTCACCGATCTCGGCATCTCCAAGGTAACTCAAATGTCCTGCCTTCACGCCTGTGAGACGGGATTTCTTGACCTCTACAAAGTTGCCGATATGGGTATCCATAAGGGCGCTTTGAGGTCTGATGCGCGCCATGGGACCGATATCGCTGTTTTCGATATGAGCCTCTTCGATGACACTATGGCTTTTGATGTGCGACGCGACGATACGAGCAGATCCCAAGATGGTGACACCGTTTTCTAGGATACACTCCCCCTCAAAAACTGCCCGAGAGTCAATATAGATCGTTTGGGGCAGCCGCATCGTCACACCCGATCGCATCCAATGCGCCCTGATACGCTGCTGCATGATCTCTTCTGCGTGCGCTAGATCAAGCTTGGAATTGACCCCCTTGAACTCCTCCTCAAGCACCCAGATAGGCTGGACGCTTCTGCCTTCATCCACTGCCATTTTGATGATATCGGTGAGGTAGTACTCCGCTTGGGCGTTGTTATTGTTCAGAGCAGGGATATAGCGTTCAAGCAGCTCATTTTTGAGTGCATAGATACCGGCATTGACCGTTTTGATCCCCTTTTGCCCGGCAGAACAATCCTTCTCCTCTATGATCTCCTTGACATTCAGCCCTTCGATGACAACGCGACCGTAACCGCTGGGGTTTTCCATCTCTATGACGCTCATATGGATATCAATATTTTCACCGATAAGCCTCTGGAGCGACTCTACGCTCAACAGCGGCATATCGCCGTTGAGTATCAAGACATACTCATGCTTGCACACTACCCCTCTCAACGCCCCGCCGGTACCCGGAAAGCGTTCAGCATCTTGGTAGTGAAACGAGATATTTTCATAATGCTCTTTGATGCTATTTTCTACTCGCTGGGCTTGGTGGGCGAGAACGATCGTAATATCGTCAGAGATCTGCCCTGCCACATCGATCGTGTGAAAGAGCATCGGTTTTCCTGAAATCTCATGAAGCACTTTTGGCGTCGATGATTTCATGCGTGTTCCTTGACCTGCAGCAAGGATGACGACAGACAGAGACATAACAACCCCTTTAGATTCTTTGATAAATTGTAGTATTATATCCAATTGATTTTAAGGGTGCCTCCAATGAAGAGGGACAAAAGAGGAATTGGGTTGGATTGTAAACATTTTGGGAAATGCGGTTCTTGCAGCCTCTACACAACAGAGTATGCTGAGCAATTAGTCAATAAAAAAGAGATGGTCAGCGCACTTATATCTCCATTTTATAGCGGCGAATTGGATGTTTTCGAGTCGCCGGAGCACCACTACCGTGCCCGTGCCGAGTTTCGCATCTGGCATAATGGCGACAGGTGCAGCTATGCGATGGGCAATATGGAGAAAAATGGCGTGGAACTCATCGAGGAGTGCCCCAAAGTCATCAAAGCTATCGAAAAACGAATGTGGAGACTCCTTGAGATCGTCAATGCCACCGAGAGTTTGGGAAGAAAACTCTTTTCGATAGAATTTTTGGCGACCACAACTGATGAATGTCTCATCACCATGCTCTATCATCGCAAACTTGAGAGCGACTGGGAGGAAGAGGCTAGAAGAGTTCAAGAGAGTCTTGAGTGTCAAATCATCGGCAGAAGCAAAGGGCAAAAAATCGTACTTTCTGAGGAGTTTGTCACTGAAAAGCTCCACTGTGACGGCAGAGAGATAGAGTTTCGGCAGTATGAGAGCGGATTTACACAGCCAAATCCGGCAGTCAATATCAAAATGATCGAGTGGGCGATCGCTCAGGTCAAAAATGCCGGCAGGGGAGATTTTCTGGAGAGCTATTGCGGTTTGGGCAACTTCACCATACCGATCTCGCACTATTTTGATAGAGTTTTGGCTACCGAGGTGAGCAAACGCTCCATAGCGGCAGCCGGTGAGAATTGCCGGCTCAATGGTATCTCAAACATCTCTTTTGTCCGCCTCTCCTCCGAAGAGATGACCGAGGCACTCCAAAAAATCCGTCCGTTTAGGAGACTCAAAGATATTGATATTGATAAATATAATTTTACTACTGTACTCGTGGATCCCCCAAGGGCAGGGCTGGATGAGGCTACGATCGGGCTGATCAGTACCATAGAGCGGATCATTTATATCTCCTGCGATCCCAAATCCCTCGCGAGGGATCTGCAGAGTCTTATCCGGACGCATACAGTAGAAAACGGCGCTCTCTTTGACCAATTCCCCTATACTCATCATATCGAAAGCGCTCTAGCGCTCAAAAAAAGAGTCCCATTAAATCTTCATTGATATTTGTCGGTTACAATATGGTGAAAAAGGAGGGGGTATGCGCGTCATTTTTGTCCTGATTTTGACCCTCTTGACCTCTTTGCCTCTTTTTGCCAAAGACTATTCACAATACCCGCAGGTGATTGATTTCATGGACAAGATGGCAAGTGAAGACCATTTCGATCGAGCCAAACTCACTCAGCTTTTTCAAAACGCCAAATATCAAGAGAAGGCATTGGCAGCCTTCGTCCCTGCGTTGAGACCCAAAACACCTCACTACAAATCTGCCCAAGAGCGCAAACAGGGTCCATGGGATCGCTATGAGGAGATATATCTCAAATCCGCCAAGGTTGTGAAGGGTGTCGATTTTATGAAACAAAATCATACTACACTCCAAAAAGTATATGAAAAATATGGAGTAGAGCCCGAATACATCACAGCCATCATCGGGATAGAGAGCCACTATGGAGAGCATACCGGCAAATTTCCCGTTTTTGACACACTCACAACTCTGGCGTTTGAAGAGAATAGGCGGCAGCGCTTTTTTAGATCAGAGCTCAGAGAGTTTCTTTTGATGACGCAAAAAGAGGATGTAGATCCGACCAAGGTGATGGGCTCCTATGCCGGCGCGATCGGATTGGGACAATTTATGCCAAGCAACTATGAACCTTATGCTGTTGACTTCAATGGAGACGGCAAAAAGAGGATTCACAATACGGAGGATGCGATAGGAAGTGTCGCAAATTATCTCGCTTTGCATAGATGGCGCAAGGGAGAGCCAGTAGCGGCGAGAGTCTCCTATCCGGGCAAACGATACGAGGGCGAGACGGGATACAAGCAGACATTTGAGAGGGCATCGCTCAAAGATATCGCCCCCAAATACCAATTCGACTACGACAAACGCGTCTCCCTGATCAAGCTCAAACGATTTGAGTATGATGAGTTGTGGTATGGCGCACACAATTTTTATGTGATCACGAGATACAACCACAGCGGCTACTATGCCATGGCGGTCTATCAGTTGGCGCAGAGGATCAAGGAGCGATACAAAGACCTCCATGGAGCGCTGCCGAGGTAGTGTCGCTTGTCAAATAGTGAAAGTC
>DZAQ01000127.1 GCA_022729615.1 Sulfurovum sp. | reverse complement strand
CATACAACAAGCTCTTTGGTGTCAAAGATAAAGTCGGAAGCAACAAAAATGCGGCAGGACAACTCTATAACTACAAGATGGAGCCGCTTAAGGACCCATTTGGTGAACCGCTTATCGCCGAAACGCCTGATTCCAACTCACTTTTGGCAGTCGATGGCAAACTATTTTTGGTTTCGCATCTTGAATATGACTGGATTTTGAGCAATGGTGTAGAAGCTTATAAGCAAGAGGGCTGGTACTCAAGGGCGCCGATGAATATGCTGCTTACCAACATCACACAAGACGAAAAAGGCAACCTCAAAGCAGCAGACCAAAAACCAATTGACCATTCGAGTGTTGAGGGTGGGTGGATTTTCTGTTTTGGCTCACAAACACCGTGGAATACCCACCTCGGAGGGGAAGAGGATTATGACCTTTATTTTACTGAAGCGAGCGGCAGTGAATCTGCTACAACAGCGGATGGACTCAAAGCGATGAGTGAACTCTACTGGGATCACACCAAAGATGCCAATATGTATCACTATGGTTACAACCAAGAGGTTGTAGTCAAAAGTGATGGTACTTATACACTTCACAAGCGTTATGCTATGGGCAAAGGGACATGGGAGATGGCAAAAGTGTTTGGGGATAGCAAAACCGCACTCTACGGCGATGATGGCAGCAATGTATTTATGTTGATGTTCGTCGGCGACAAAGCGGGAGACCTCTCTGCGGGGACGCTTTATGCTTCCAAATTTGACCAAACCAATGCCGATGGAAGCCCGACTGCGGAAGGGAAACTCTCATGGATCAAATTAGGTCATGCGACACAAGACGAGGTCAAAGGGTTTGCTGATAAATACGAATTTAGTGATATTTTTGAATACATTACCCCTGCGCAAGTTGATGCCAATGTGAGTACCATTGGATACACTGCCATCAAAGCAGGCCACAAAGGTGTCGAATATCTTAAACTCAAATCAGGGATGGAAAAAGCCGCCGCATTCCTTGAGCCGCGCCGTTATGCTGCCATGAAAGGGGCTACGACTGAATGGAACAAGATGGAGGGCATCACCATCGACGAGAAGTCCAAAAAAGCCTATATGGCGATCAGCTACCAAGATAAAGGGATGCGCAAAGATAGTACATTTGCCACAGACCATATCAGGGTTGCAAAAAATAATTGTGGCGCCACATACGAAATCACGCTCTCCGGCAGCCAAAAAGACACTGATGGCAATGAGATCGCTTCTAGCTATGTGGGTGTAAGCGTCATGGCTCCAGAGGGATTGGTCGGTAAAGAGATTGAGGCAGACGCAAACGGCAATACTTGCGATGTTGATAAAATCGCCAACACAGACAATATTACATTCTCTGAAAAAATGAGAACTCTCTTCGTGGGCGAAGATAGTGGTACGCACACCAATAACTTCGTATGGGCATATAATGTCGATACGAAGAAGCTCTCTCGACTCCTTTCGATACCGGCAGGCGCTGAATCTACAGGATTACAAGTGGTTGAAAATATCAACGGTCATGCCTATATCATGAGTAACTCGCAACACCATGCAGACTTTACCAAAACAACACCTAGCGCACTCAAGGCAACACTTGGAGCAGCTATAGACAAGTTTGATGCGAACTTCGGCTACATCAGTGGTATCCCGGGTCTTCAATAACTCATCTTGCACACTTTGTCTCAAAAATGCGAAAAGATCAGTTTTTCTCCCACATCCGCATAGATGTGGGAAGCATTAGGGCGAACATCTGATAAGAGCCCCACAAGAGGCTTTAGCCTCTTGCCCTTATCCAATCACTCTATAAAAAATAAAATTAGGATAGTCAAATGAAAAAGAAGTATATTGAAGCTGTTTTTTTATTTTTTGCAGGGGGATTTGTGTTGATAGGCTGCGGGTCAGGGAGTGATGCGAATCATGCGGCGTCAAATCAAGCGACTCCAGCTGCTCCGATGGCAGGTGAGTTTGTCTCACGCACCACTTTTGAGAATCCCTATGCCAATATCCCGCCACAGTGCTACATCGAAACCTCCTTTGGGACACAAAACGCCTGTCTATTTTGCCACTCCAATGCCGCTGCGAGACAAGAGCTTGGGAGTACGCTCGCACAAGCCGGATTTGATCCGATCATAGGCAATCTCCAACTGGAGTACTCCTTTGGAGCAGCCGATAGATTTAGCCGGTCACCCAATATTAACCCATGGGAAAATATCATTGCACCCGAAAAACTCAAAGAGGCGTTTGACTCTCTTGGCATCAACGAAGGGAGTTGGGATATGCAAGCCTATCTTCAAGAGGATAATTGGAAAAAAGCTTACAATCAAAAAAGAGGTGACCCAAAACTCAGCAATAGCAACATCGCGCAAGACCAATTTCGCCTCTTTCCGGCACTCAATCCTAGCGCACTGCCGGCAGATGATGATGGATTTGTGCGGACACCAAACGCCAACGAAACACTCTTTGTTGACCATAAAGGAGGCAATACAGGGTGGAGAGCCATCAACTTCATGCCCTATGGTATCTTCACACCGCACACAGGAAGTGTGAGTTGGGTTTATATCCGCTTGGATTTGAAATTCATGCAAGATGCCAACGGCTCTTTTAATCTTGAAATTTATAAACACAATCTTGAACTTTTAGAACAAGCTATTCAGGACAGAATCGAAAATAACCAAACACGCTATGTTGGCAAAGCAAGCGATGAGCCGCTCTTAAGGGGTCTTTTCCCGCTCAAGACAGAGTTTGCCCATCCGCTTCACTATGTCGATGTTACAGCCAAAGGGACGCGAGCCAAAAGAGTCAAAGAGATACGCTACATGACAAAGTGGAAAATGCACTTCACCAATGAACCTGTCAGCAAAGAGGAAGACGGACCGCTTTACTACAACGATAAAGAGACATGGATAGACAACGGTGCCGGGTGGCGGATGAGCGGCTACATAGAAGATGCAAACGGCTCGCTTCGAGGACAAACTCCGCAAGAACTTCTCTCATGCGTGGGGTGCCATAGCTCTCTATATGGCTTTGAGCCTGAACAGTTTTCCTCCGGTACGGGCAACACAATCGATACGGTATGGTCATTTGCACGCAAATTTGCAGGTGAAAGCGGCTGGGGGGAGATGGATTACTTGGGCTACCGACCCAATCCAAATGCCACACCGACACAAACCGCAGGCGAAGCACACAGGGGCGACCCCATCAACCGTGACGCAAATATCGGCGAATACAGAAAGTTTCTCAACCATGTGGTAGGCGCATCACTCTATGGGGATATGCCCAAATCAATGGAGACATTTTTGCACCACACCATCACAAAAGCCAATGGATATAGTGAGGATTTCCCCCTTTTGGAGTTTAAAAATCCTCAGGAGCTCAAGGCGGTTCAAACAACAAGACTTGCACTCATGCGAGAGTTTACAGCTAAAAAGGATTACCTCACAAGCGAGGGGTACATCCAAGCGCCACTCCTCTATCCAACACTTGAAGAGTCACACGCCGCCGCCAGAGGATACCGTAAAATCGTAGTAACCCAACGCTACACCAAGGGTAAAGACTACTTCCAGCAAACACCCTTCACCTTCAAATACTACCGTGACACAAATACAGGTTTTACCCATATCGACGGTACGCCCTATCTGTTTGGTGAAACGATTATCGATAGACCCTATCATACCGAAGAGACTATCTTGTGGGGTGTAGGCAAAATCCCTACGCTTATAGACGAAAAAGGTGACAA
>DZAQ01000025.1 GCA_022729615.1 Sulfurovum sp. | reverse complement strand
TGATATGCTTCAATGGCGTAGCGACCGATCATCACGGCATTGTCGGAACAGTACTCAAGCGGTGCGACATGCAGGGTTTTGCCAAACTCGTTGCAAAGCTCCTCAAAAGCGGTGCGCAGATATCTATTTGCCGATGCGCCGCCTACCATAGCGAACTCTTTGATCGGTTCGGACTTGAAGATTTTTTTGCTTTTTTGGATGAGATGGAGTTTGATGGTTTTTTGGAAACTAGCGGCAAGATCGTATTTGTCCTGCTCGCTCATCGATGCGCTTCCCCCTAGTTTTTCTATCTCGAGACGAACTGCATTTTTGAGTCCCGAGAGAGAGAAGGCGATGAGTTTGGAGTTGCGCATCGGTACAGGCAGATCGAAGCGGTTCTCATCTCCCTTTTGTGCATACTCTTCGATGATGGGTCCGCCTGGATATCCGAGCCCCATCATCTTGGCTGCTTTGTCAAAGCTCTCACCGACGCTATCATCGATACTGGTGGCGAGTATCTCCATCGTATCGAAGCTCTTGACCCGAATGATCTGAGTATGTCCTCCGGAGATGAGCAGCACGAGCAGAGGGAAAATAGTCTCTTTCTCGATAAAAAGAGAGTAGATATGCCCCTTGAGATGATGCACTGCGATTAGCGGAATCTCGAGGAGTATGGCAAGGGTTTTCGCCATGGCGATCCCCTCCATCAGAGTCACTCCAAGTCCCGGCTGATTGGTGACGGCGATGGCTTTGAGGGAATGGAAGTAGCCTTCGCACTCTTGGAGGATGCGCGGAAGCGCTTCGGCGTGGAGTCTGCTGGCTAGTTCGGGTACTACCCCTCCATAGCAGGCATGCTCCTGTTCTTGGGAGATTTTTTTGTGGAAAAGCACCTTTTTGGTAGCGATCTCGGTGATGGCGATGGAGCTGTCATCGCAGCTTGATTCGATGCTAAGGATCATTCAGATCCCATGATGAGGTTTTCGATATGACTCCATTTGCCGTAGCCGCTTTCGATATTGAGATGCCCGCCGTTTTCTACCACCTCAAGAGGGATGTCATAGTGTGCCGCGATGATCTTCGCCTCTTCGAGATGCATATAGGGATCATTGTCTGAGACTACCATCTTCACCTTTTGAGCTTTGAGCTCTTTGGGCAGCGGGGCAGGGAAAAAGGTTTTGATGGTAGGTTCTAGGGTTTGGAGACTTGGAGGAGCCACCAAGTAGAGATTTTTGACACTCCGGATACTCCCCTCATCACAGAGCCAAAACCAAAGGGTGTTGGCGAGGGAGTGGCACACGACACTCTCGGGACGGAACGATTCAAGCAGGGCGCTTACCTGCCGCATCCAGCGATTTTTGTTCGGGAAGTGGCAATTATCCAGCAGAGGAAAACTTACCGTGCCGTAGTTTCTGGCGATCGTGCAGGCAAGTTCAGCCTGCCAGTGCGGCGCATCACTTCCGCCCCAGCCGTGGAGAATGAGGACTTTTTGTTTGCTATTTGCAGACATAGGCTCTTACCTCTTTGTCGATGGTGATGATATCATCAATACTTTTTGCATGATGGTTTCCAAAGCAGCTATAGGCATCCAAAACTTGATCCGCGATACCGAAAAAACTATTTTTGCCACTCTCAAATCGTTTGATCGCCTCTTCGTTGGCGGCATTGACGACGACACCTAGATGCGGGTTTTGGAGGAGATGTTCTTTGATCTGCCATATCGGATATTTGTCTGATGTGATAGTTTCAAACCGCATCTCTCCAAGCTCAAGCAGATCAAGCGGCGGGAGAATCTCCTCGGTTATGCTGCCTTGCAGTGCAAAGGCGATAGGGAGTTTCATATCGGCGCTTGCAAAATGGGCAGTTGTGGAGCCGTCTTTGAATTGGGCGAGCGCATGGATGATCGAACGGCGCTCTATGACGGCATCGATGTCACTGCTCCCAAAGAGCCATTTTGCCTCAAGAATCTCAAAGAGCTTATTGGTCATGGTTGCCGAGTCGATAGTGATTTTGTTGCCCATGGACCAATTGGGGTGCCGAAGCGCATCCTCAAATGAGGCGGTTGCGATAGCATCCCTCTCCCAGTCGCGAAACGCCCCGCCGCTGGCAGTGATATAGAGTTTGTGAAATGGTCGATCTCCCAAAAGATACCAGAGTCCGAAATGCTCGCTGTCGATAGGAGTAATTTGCTTCATATCGATAAATTCGCCTGCTACCACCAAAGACTCTTTGTTGGCGAGAGCCACTCTTTTGCCAAGCTCGATGGCTCTAAGTGTCGGCGCCAACCCTGCATATCCTACGAGTGCATTGACGACTCTCTTGCTTTGGGTTCGTTCCAAAAGCTCGAGGATACCCTCCGCACCACACAAAACTTCAGGATGATCGATGCTGTCGCGATCTTTTGCATCGGCAATAGCGACATATTTTGGCTTGTGCCTAGCTATCTGCTCACCCAGAAGCGCAAGATTTCGACCGCCTACAAGCGCCTCTATCGGAATATTAAATTTTGAGGCGACTTGAAGCGTATTGACGCCGATCGAGCCTGTCGAGCCCAATACAACGATCGATTCTTGCATCAAAAAAATGCCCGCATCGCGACAACCATGACAATGGCGCCAAAGAGATAGCCGTCGATACGATCGAGAATCCCTCCGTGTCCGGGCAAGAGATCGCCGCTATCTTTGACTCCGGCTTGGCGCTTGAGATAACTCTCAAAAAGATCGCCGAATATCGATGCGACAGAGGTGAAGAGCGTCACGAAAAGCGCTGTCCAAAAAGGGGCAATATAGAGTCCTGCATATGTTCCGGCAAGAGTCGCGAGTATGAGACCGCCGAGAACCCCCTCGATAGTTTTGTTGGGCGAAGTATCTGAAAATTTGGTTTTGCCGATCTGTTTGCCCACGAGAAATGCGCCTATATCGGTAACGGCTACTGTCACCAAAAGCCATATCATCGCTTCGATACCGAAATCTTGGTAGAGGATAAGAAAGAAGAGAATCCCGCTGACAGGATAGAGAAACGGGAGCATCAATCGGGGGTTGAAGTTGTGTGTGTAGGCAAGAGTCCCGCCAAAAAGCACCATAAAGAGAAAAAAGAGATCATCGGGATTGGGATAGAAGTAGGCAAAAACCCAAAGCAGCAGCGCCCAAAAGTACATTGCAGCGCTTTGAAGACGAAAAAGCTGCATCGCTTCATAAAAAGCAAAAATATAGATCAAGCCCAAAAAGCTCCACATAATAAAAAAATTATCTATCCAGCCGATCAGACCGACAACTGCCAAAAGAGCGATACCGGTGATCCATCTAGCTTGGTGGTCTGTGAAAATTTTAGTCATTTTTTCTCACTTTTAAAGTAGAGTTGTGTAGTGGTTATGAAACTTTCTGTTGCAATTCAGATTGCCGCGCTTCGCTCGCAATGTCAGCTCTTCGTCACTCCTGCGAAGGCAGAAATCCACTTTTTAACGATGAATCCCCACTCAAGCCTGAGGATGACGGTTTGGTTCGTAAATGACCGATCAGAAATCTCAACAAAGACGATTATAACAAAAAAATCTTGTTATTCTCGTATCTCAATACCCTCTTTGCGGACCCTGAGCGTATCGTATTTGTTGTAGAGGACGCCGGAGCCCTCTTGGAGCTTCACGAATTTTCGTTTGGTGTAGTCCACCTCATACTCTCCGGGATTTTGTACCGAAAAATCGACACAGAGTTTGGCGGCAGCCTCAATGACGCTAGCAGGAAGATTTTGTTTGTCGGTGCGAATGATGACATGACTTGAAGGAATATCCCTTATGTGCATCCAAAGATCATTTGCTTTGGCGATACCCAGGAGCTTTTGGTTCTCATTGCTATTGCGTCCTACATATACCTTGTAGTCCTCTATCCAAAAGAGTTCCCCATCTTTAAGTTTCTCTTTTTTGCGTTGGGATTTGCCTCTTTTGGGTACAAGCAGTTCTATTTCGCTGGGCTCTTTGGCATGCGTGATAGCAAAAGCGATATTTTCGTAAAAGGCTTTTTGGCTCTTGAGATTTTCCTCTTCTATATGGATATTTTTTGCTTTGTTTTTAGCTCTTTTGGAGAGATTGAAAAAATAATCGCCCATTCGGTTGGTTTTGATATTTTTCGGGAGTTCGATGGTTATGGGATCGCCTGCAAAGTCCAAAGTTGAGATCCTTGTATCGTATGATTTGATTTGATGGAGATTGGCGAGGATGATATGGGCGTAGTTTTGGTACTCTTGAGACCGCAGCCTCAAATCCTCCTGATTGGGGAGGGCTTGAAGGAGTTGAGTAAGTTTGTCGATCTTTTTCAGCGTAAGAGTGAGTTTCTCTTGCCTCAGTTTTTCAAGCTGTCTGATTTGAGTTTGCCTATAGAGCTCCTCGAGATATCCCTCAACATCGGTTAATGTCTCTGTAGTTTGACTTTGCTTGAGAGGCGGAATATTGAGCAGCTCTACCCCAGGCCGAATCACACGAAAAGAGCTTTGGGCATCGACATGTCTGAGCGCCTCAATAACCGTTTCATTCTCATCGATGAGAATAGCGTTGGTATTTTTGCCTGTAAATTCGAGTTGTAAAAATATTTTCATCTCTTTGTAACTGCTTTTTGGAGTCAGCTCAAAACGGAGAATTCGATCCTCATTTGGGGTTGTCACCCTGATGAGCTTCGAAGCAGAAACAAGCGAGTGCAAAAGCGCGTCAAAGGGGGCATTGTAGGTTTGTACGGGTTTGGCGGACGGGGCTTTGTAGATGAAGCTTTGCCCTCTTGTCATATTGAAAAAATAGCTATGCCGTTTGTCAAAGAGAAGCTCCAGCGTATTGTCCTCGATGCGTCTCGCACGGCTAATGAAGTTGAAATTATTTAAATGGCTTGCAATAGCTTGGAGTTGAAAGAGTTTCATAGGGAACCTTCGATGGTATCGAGCAAAGCTGTATTCTACCCAAAAATGCGTTAGCGCTTGTTTGGAGCTTTTCATCGCATTTGGGTATAATCACGCCATATTTAGAGTTAAGGATAGAGTATGGGACAAACCATTACAGAGAAGATATTTTCTGACCATGCCGGGCGTGAAGTGAGAGCAGGTGAGATCGTGAGGGTCGATATCGATATGATCATCGGCAACGACATCACGACACCGATCTCTATCAAGGCGTTTGAGGAGAGCGGGGCGCAGAAGCTGGCAAGACCCGATAGCTTTAGTATCGTTATGGATCACTATATCCCTGCCAAAGATATCGCATCGGCAAATCAGGCAAAAATCAGCAGAGAATTTGCCTATAAACATGATCTAAAATACTTTTTTGATGAAAAAGATATGGGGATAGAGCATGCTTTGCTTCCGGAAAAGGGACTTGTGATCCCGGGAGATGTGATCATCGGTGCAGATAGCCATACCTGTACGCATGGCGCATTGGGCGCTTTTAGTACAGGGATGGGGAGTACGGATCTTGCGTTTGGGATGATCACCGGGGGGAATTGGTTTAAAGTGCCTGAGTCGATCAAGGTGGTTTTGAGCGGGAAACCCGCAAAGCATATCTACGGCAAAGATATCATCCTTGAGCTTATTCGTATCTTGGGGGTGGATGGGGCGCTTTATAAGACGCTTGAGTTTACAGGAGATACGATCGCCTATCTTGGAATGTCGGATCGTTTTTCGATGTGCAATATGGCGATCGAAGCGGGTGCGAAGTCCGGCATTATCGCTGTCGATGAGGTGACACAAAGCTATCTTGATGAACGAGCGGCAGTCAATGGAGGCTTGCGCGCCGAGCCCAAGATATTCGCCTCTGACAGCGATGCCCGGTATTGTCAAGTGGTGCATATCGATGTTGCGCATCTCTCGCCGGTTATCGCCTATCCGTTTTTGCCATCCAACGGCAAGCCGGTCGAACAGGCGGTTGCAGATGATCTGAAAATAGATCAGGTGATGATAGGTTCTTGCACCAATGGCCGAATCGAAGATCTGAGGATCGCTGCACAGATCATGAAGGGCAAAAGGGTTGCCAGACATACCCGCATGATCGTGACTCCGGCAACTCAAAAGATATTGATGCAGGCTCAGCATGAGGGACTTATCGATATCCTCATCGAAGCGGGAGCGGTCGTGAGCAATCCCACTTGTGGGGCTTGCTTGGGTGGATATATGGGGATTCTCGGCGATGGCGAGCGCTGTGTGGCGACTACAAACAGAAACTTTGTAGGTCGTATGGGGGCAAGGACTTCAGAGATATATTTGGCCAACTCAGCTGTAGCCGCCGCGTCGGCGATCGCCGGCAAGATCGTCGATCCAAGGGCGCTCTAGTCCGATCTGTTTGACTTGCGAAAATTGATTTTTTGTACCTTGAGCCGCTCTATGCCATAGGTGTATGCGCGTATTTTGAAATCTTCCCAATCAAGCCTTTTTTTGTCGCTCCACGCGATCTCGCTCAGGGCAAGCGCTCTTGGCCACACCATATAGTCTGCTATTTTTTCGCTAAAAAGTCTTTCAGACCAGAGAGAGGCTTGGACTCCTTTGAGATATGGGGAGTTGGCGACAGATCCGAAAGAGTAAACTTTTTGGGTACTCACCGGAGATGACCAAGTGTGTCCCGGTTCCTTTTTGTCTGTGATATACTGCTGATCAAAATAGAGATACTGCACCGGAGTCATGATGACTTGACGCGATTTTTGAACCAATTTTTCTCCGCTTTTTGGACTCTTCCAAGCCATAAATCGGGTCTCTTTTCTCAGTTTTGCTTCCGCCTGCGAAGCCTCTTCCCATGCTATCATCGTGCGATGATGTTTTGCAAGGATCTCATCAACTCTCTCAAAAAAGTACCCCTTGACATCATTGAGACTTTTGAGTCCCTCTTTTTGTATGAGTTTGGCAACGGCGGGAGATTTTTGCCATGCCCCTTTGGGTATCTCGTCACCGCCGATATGGATATATCCAAAAGGAAAAAGTCTCGCCAATTCGCTAATAACTTGATCTATAAATATGTAGCTGCTTTGGAGTGCGGGATTGATGGTGTTGTCGCTTATCTGCTGAACTGATCGAAATTCGCTTGTATCGAGCGGGTCGAGAAGCAGATCGGGGTAGGCGGTGACGGCTGCTTTGGAGTGTGCCGGCAGATCGATCTCGGGGAGGATCTCGATAGATCTTGCTTTGGCATAGGCGACTATCTCTCGGATCTCTTGCTGCGTATAGTATCCGGACTCTACGCCTCTTCTAGCCCCTTTCATTGTGGGGAAAGCCGAGTATGGGAGTTTGGTGCCATCGCCTCTCTTGGCGCCGATCTGTGTGAGCAGAGGGTAGTGTGTGATCTCGATCCTCCACCCCTCGTCATCGCTGAGGTGCCAATGAAAACGGTTGAGTTTGTATTGTGCCATGCGGTCAATAAATTTTTTGATATAGGATACCTCAAAGAAGTTGCGCGCACTATCGAGCATCATGCCTCTCCACTCAAAACGGGGATAATCCTCTATGAGGCACGCAGGAAGCAGCCATGATCGCGGAGCGTTTGGCAGGCTTGTGGTTTGCCAGATCGCCGCATCCATCAACTGCATCATGGAGATAATCCCATAAAAAAAACCGGCTTCATCGCCTGCCGTGATCGTGACCGATCGGCTCTCGATATGGAGTCTATAGGCTTCTTGTTTGGGAAATTTGCCTTGAGCGTACTCAAAGCGGATCGTATTGTCACCGCCGCAAGAGCCTTTTTGGAGTGTATAGCGGCTGCTTTGTTTGAGGTGTGATTGCAGATAATTCAGAGCATTATTTGCGAGGAGAGAGTCGCTGCAATAGGCTGTTTGGGTGTTGAGAGAAAACTCTCCTTGAAGGTTTTGTATGCTTTGCGGTTTTGGGATAATGAGATCGGCAGGGTGCTGGGCAAAAGATGAGGAGAGCAGAAGAAGAGAGAGAAAAATAGATTGTTTTAGGAGACTCATTCTCTTCCTTTGCGTCAAGCATCAGCTTTTTGGTTTGCGATTTGCCTTCTCTTCGATACCGCTCACCCCAAAGCGCTTGGCAAGCTCTTGTTTGATGCGATCGGGAGAGACTTCGCGCAGTCCGAGCCCGACAAGGGCATGGTAGAGCAGATCGGCAGCCTCATAGATCACCTGCTCATCGCTCTCTTGATCGATGGCGACACAGAGCTCATCCGCCTCCTCTTTGATCTTCTCCAGCAGAAGAGCTTTATTGTTTAAGAGTTTTTTTGTCCAGGAATTAGAGGTTTCGGTGCTGTTTTTGCGTTCGAGTACGGTGTGGTAGAGTGTATCGACAACACCATAGATCGCGTCAGTGTTGAGCTCTTTTTCAAGGATGACTCTATCCTCAAGCACAGAGGTAAAAAAACAGCTCTTGCGTCCGGTATGGCACGCGACACCCTTTTGCTCTATTTTGAGCAGAAGCGTATCGGCATCACAATCAAGCAGCAGATCAATGATCTTTTGTGTATGTCCGGAGCTCTCACCCTTTTTCCAGATGCGCTGTTTGCTGCGGCTGAAATAGTGTGCAAAACCTGTGGAGAGCGTGAGATTGTACGCCTCTTCGTTCATATAGGCAAGCATAAGAATTTCATTGGTTCGCGCCTCTTGGGCAATTGCCGGGATGAGAGGATTTTTTTGCCAATCTATGACCATAAGGATCCTTTGTGGAACATTTTTTTGGTTGCATCATCTGAATAATGCTCAAATTTTAAGCGAAGCTCAAAATTAGCTCTTCACGCGAGGGCTCTCGCGACTAGTCGCTCTTTAGAAACCTATGATTATTCAGAGGTCTCGATCGCAAACTTTTACTGAAGCAGGCTTGGGCTGCTTCACGGATTTTACTGGTTTGCACCTTGTATCTGCGTGCTTGTCGCTTTTGAATTGCTTTTGGAATCAAGCCAGATATTTGGTACCGCTCCTCCGGGTGTCAGGAAGATTTGTGCATTGGTATTGACTTTGAGCGCCTCGTTGAATTTCCCTTGTGTCTTGATCTGCTCAAGTTCTATGAGTTCGCGTGTAAGGGACTCCGAGATGAGTTTGTTTGCTTTGGACTGCTCCTCTGCCTCGATACGGATCTTATCCGCTTCACCTTGCGCCTCTATACGGTTTCGATCAGCTTCACCTTTTGCGATCTCTGCTTTTTTCTGTGCATCTTGTTTGGCTTGCTCTTTTTGTTGTTCAGCTATTGTGATCTGTTGTTTGGCTATCTGTACCCTTTCGATTTGCTTATTGATCTCAATAGGCAATTTAATATTTCTTAGCTCTACAGATGAGAGGATCACAGGTTTTGCATCGATCGAATTAATTCTGTCACCTATCTTTTTCTCAATCGCATCGGCTATTTGATTTCGCATTTCTGGCAATTGTTCTGCGGTGTATTGACCAATCACATCACGAACTACCTCACGAACTGTAGAATTGATGATCTTGTCATCCCAGCTTGCTCCCCAAATTTCTATGATTTTAGGGGCGGCACTCGGCTTGAGGCTATACTGAACGGCAATGTCGATATTGACAGGGAGACCTCTTTTGTCTGGAGCTTCAATGGAGGTATTTCTTTTGAGTCCCCCATCAAAACCACCGTAGTTATCACTGATTTCACCCGTTTCACTATTGCTATAAGTGATGAGTCGTACCCTTGTGTTGACAGGGATAATCTTCTGAAGGATAGGAATATAAAAGTGCAGTCCTGCCTCCAAGGGAGTCTGTTCAAATTTTCCCGTATTGACCTTGATGCCGACTTCACCGGAGTTGATGATCGTAAAAGGCTTGAGAGCCAAAAAGAGGGCAGCGAGGATGACAAGCGAAACAATCCATGTCATGAATTTGTTTGAGCCGCCGCCATTAAAGGGAAGATCGAGACGAAATTTATTGTCATTCCCTCCGCCCTCACTGCCTCCGCCTCCACTATTGTTGTTGTTGGATGGATTTCTCTTTTTGAAATAATCATTCATATCTGCCGGCATAGTACCCCTTTATTTTTTTATATGTGTGTAAGATAGTGTTTGTATTTTGGATTTCTGCCATAGACTACATCAAAATAGGCGCTTTGAAGCTGCTCTGTCATGATCCCTCTTTTCCCATCGCCAATGACTCTGTGGTCGAGGGAATTGATAGGAGTGACTTCCGCTGCCGTGCCGGTAAAGAAGGCTTCATCGCAGATATAGATCTCATCTCTGGTGATATTTCTTCTTTGGATCGCAATGCCCGCATCTTTGGCAAGTTCAAGCACGGTTGCTTGCGTGATCGACTCAAGCGAGTTGTCGTTGGGAGGAGAGATCAAAACACCGTCACGAATGATGAATAGGCACTCGCCGGTACCTTCTGCGGCAAAACCGTTTTCATCGAGCATCAACGCCTCTCCAAAACCGTTTTCGATCGCTTCATATTTCGCCATTTGGCTATTGAGGTAGTTGGCTGCCGCTTTTGCCTTGCCGAAAGTAGAGCGGTTTGGATTGCGCGTGATAGAGGAGGTGCAGACTTTGATCCCTTTTTCGAGACCATCTTCACCGAGATAGGCTCCCCACTCCCAAGCGGCCACAGCAGTCTGTACAGGCGCTTTGACATGGTGCACACCCATCTGCCCATATCCCAAAAATATAATCGGACGCATATAGACATTCCCGGTGAAGCCATTGCTTCTAAGTACTTCGAGGTGCGCCTCTTTGAGAGTATCGTACTCTATGTTTGGCTTGATAGCAACGATCTTCGCAGAGTTGTAGAGTCTTTTGCAGTGGTCATCGAGTCTGAATATCGCCAGTCCCTCAGCTGTCTGATAGGCTCTTGTTCCCTCAAAAACAGCGTTGCCGTAATGCACTGTGTGCGTAAGAATATGAACTTTGGCATCCATCCAGTCGATGAGTTTGCCATCCATCCAAATATATTTTGATTCTTTCATTGTGTCGCTCCGATAAAAATAATCAATTATTCTATCCAAACGATGGTTAAGAATAGTTTTTACATCTTAGTTTAGAGCGGCTCTTATGGGATTAATCCTCTCTTGGCTATAATTGGTCAATTTGCAAAAGTATTCAAGTTTGGAAGGGGATATGAATGTTTGGATTGTTTGGATCAAAGACGGATAAGAGCGTGAAGGTATTTTTCGGTTCGACACAGGAGGGCAAGCAGGAGACGAGAGAGAGGAAAAGCCCCTATGACGGAAAGGTTGTCAGCATCGTGCCTGTTTGCGATGCCCAAGACGCAAGAAGGGCGCTTGATATCGCCAAAACAGCCAGCAAGGAGGCGGCTACAGTACCGCTCTCCCGCCGAATATTGTGGCTTGAGGATGTGGTCAACACTCTCGGGAAAAACAAAGAGATCTTTGCGCTTGCATTGACCGATGAGATAGCCAAGCCGATCTCGTTTTCGAGGATCGAGGTCGATCGCTGTATCGAAACGATACGAGTGACCATCTTGGAGTTGGCAAATCTGCACGGCGAGACGATCCCGACGGATATCATGCCAAGCGGAAAGCAGACTTTGGCATTTTTCCGCAGAGATCCGGTCGGGGTGGTAGTCTGCATCACGCCGTTTAATTTTCCCCTCAATCTTGTAGCGCACAAAATCGCACCGGCGCTGGGTGCGGGCAATTGCGTCGTGCTCAAGCCTACGCCTGAGGCGCCTCGAACGGCTTATTTGCTGGCTCAAGCATTTATTGACTCTCCCTACGCTACCAAAGATGCCTTGAGTGTGGTGTATGGCGATGCCGATGTGGGTTCGGCGCTTGTGGGGAGCTCTATCCCCCGCGTTATCAGTTTCACCGGTTCCGTGCAGGTAGGCAAGATCATTGCCTCACAAGCGGGGATCAAAAAGGTGAGTTTGGAGCTCGGCGGCAATGCCGCAACCTATATCGATCAAAGCGCGGATTTGGCTGCGGCAGCCGCACGCTGTGCCTATGGGGCATTTTACAATAGCGGGCAGGTGTGCATCTCTTTGCAGCGCATCTATGTGCACAAAGATGTTTATGAGCCATTTGCGCAATTGATGGCCGAGGAGAGCGCCAAGCTCAAGGTGGGCAATCCATACATCGAGGATACATTCATGGGACCGCTCATCGATGCTGACGCACTCCACCGTGTACGAAGCTGGGTTGCTTCAGCCCAAAACGAAGGGGCTCGTCTCGTGGCAGGAGGGGTGGAAAAAGAGGGCATCTATCCTCCGACCGTGCTTGCAGATGTGACCGATGATATGAAGATCATCTGCGAAGAGGTCTTTGCGCCTATCGTGAGTCTCGTAGCTGTAGAGAGCTATGAGCAGGCGATAGCGAAGATGAATAACTCTCCCTTTGGATTGCAGTTTAGTATCTTTACGAATGATCTCTCGCTCGCAAGACGCTTCATAGAAGATGCCGAGTGCGGCGGGGTCGTGATCAACGATATCCCTACGCTTCGCTTTGATGTGCAGCCTTATGGCGGCAGCAAACTCTCCGGTGTGGGGCGTGAAGGTCCGAAATGGGCGCTTGAGGAGTTCACCGAGATAAAGTCGATCGTGATATGCTGAGAGCCATTTTTTTATAAAGAGGGAACAACTTTGGAGTATATGTTTCAAACAGGTTTTTTGGGTACACGGGCGCCGTTTTTTATGGATTTTGTGACGATTATCGTGACACTTTTGCCATTACTGATCGTCGGTGCGATTTTTTTAGCCAAAAAAGGGGCGATCAAATTCCATATCGCATCACAGCTTTTCTTGTTTATTTTCTCGCTGCTCATTGTAGGTTATTTTGAGTATGGTGTGCGTGTCGGCGGCGGGTTTGAGGATTTTGCCAAAGAGAGTTCTCTCTCAAAAAAATTTCTTTTTGAATTTTTGCTGCTCCATATCGCGATATCGATCATTACGGTTTTTCTATGGGCAAAGACTATCATCGAAGCCATGAAGAGATACCGTGCAGGTTCGCTCCCCGGCAAGGCATCTGATTCGCACCGAAAAATCGCGAGAATGGCAACCGTAGGGATATTTTTGACATCTTTGAGCGGTTTGATGGTCTATCTCTTTTTGTTTCTCTTTTAAGATGCGGAAGATATGAAAAAAGTGGCTATCTCAGCATGTCTGATGGGGCAGAAGTGCCGTTATGACGCTTCAGACAATCTCGATACAAAGCTTTTGAGCAGGCTGGAAGGAGAAGCGCTCATCCCCTTTTGTCCCGAAGAGTATGCCTTTGGCTCACCTCGTCCCACAATGGATCTGGTGCAGTGTGAGGGAGCGATCAAGGCGATCTCGAACCTCACAGCTGCCGATCTCTCACTGCCAATTTTGGAATATGCAAAAAACTTTTTTGAAACCCATCCTGACATTGACCTTTTCATCGGCAAAGACAGAAGCCCTAGCTGCGGCGTATGCAGCGCGCGCGTTTATGATGAAGAGAAGAGTCTTCTTACTTCTCAAGGAGCAGGGCTCATGGCTGCTTATGCCAAGAGTCTTGGGATAGAGAGTTGGGACGCGGAGGCTTACTAGGAGGTGTCAAGATCATTTTGAATATTCTACAGCTGCCGACACAATGAAGGATATTGCTTTGAGAAAGCATGCGGCGCAGAGCATGAGAGTATCTCGATGACACTGCTCTCTTCGAGTGGTTTGGCGAAAAAATACCCTTGAAGCGTATCGATCTTTTTTTCTTGCAAAAAATGACATTGCTCCGCTGTCTCTATCCCCTCTGCGGTAATATCCATTTTAAGTGCGTGTGCGAGATTGACTATCGCCTCTATGATGTGTTTGTGCGAAGTGTTTGTATCAAAGGATTGAACAAAGGATTTATCGATCTTGAGTGTATTGATAGGAAGCTGCGCCAAGGAAGCAAGCGAAGAGTAGCCTGTGCCAAAATCATCGAGTGATATTTTGATCCCGTCAGCCGCGAGGATTTGGAGTTGACTTGCCGCAGACTCAAGATTATCCATTATGGCACTCTCGGTAAGCTCTAATTTCAAAAAATTTGAACCGATCGACTCTTTTTTGATATATTTGAGAAGATTATCAACAAAGTCTGCTTGTTGGAACTGCTTGGCTGAGACATTGATGGCTACATAAAAAGGATTTGAATATATTTTTTGAACCGAAGAGATAAACTTGCAAGCCAGTCTGAGTACCTCTCGGCCAATCTCGATAATAGTTCCATTTGATTCTGCAACCGAAATGAGATACGAAGGGTCAATAAAGCCATGTAGCGGGTGATTGAGTCTCAGCAGCGCCTCAAAACCATACAATTCAAAAGTTCTTGAGCTGATAAGAGGCTGAAAATAGAGTTCAAACTGCTGCAAAGCAAGAGCATCACGGATCAAGGATTCGGTAGTGATGAAATCAGCCAATGAGTGTTTCATAAAAGCATCATAATAGACATATCTGTTTTTGCCGCTCCTTTTTGCTTCATACATGGCGATATCGGCGTGTTTGATGAGCCCATCTTGGCTTTTTGTATCTTTGAGAAATATTGAGATCCCGATAGATGCCGAGAGAAAAAATTGCATATTTTCTATTTTGATCGGAATTTGCAAAAGAGTGATAAGTTTTTCACAAAAATGGTTGATTTTGGGTATTTCTGCAGTGCTGTAGAGGATGACAAATTCATCCCCGCCAAATCTGGACGGGAAATGCTCATCCTCTGTCGCTGCAAGAATCCTCTCTCCGATCTGTATGAGGACTTCATCGCCGATCTTGTGCCCCATGGTGTCATTGATCTTTTTGAAATTATCCAAATCTATGAAGATCAATGCAAATGGAGCCGGATTCTCTTGATTTATGTAGGACTCAAGCTGCAGCTTGAGCCTTGCGCGGTTTGGAAGCATTGTCAGCGGGTCATTGTATGCCAAAAATGCAATCTCTTCGTTTTTGTTTTTTCTTTCGGTTATATCGGTTGTGATGCCGACAAATAGTGCGAGCTTTTCGTTGTGAAAAATACGGCTATCAAGCCACCGCAGCGAACCGTCGGCATGGTGTATCCGAAAACTGATTTCATGTGTCGAGCCCGCCTCAAGAGTTTGAAAAAATGAAAATACAAGAGATTGGTCATCATGATATATGCACTGCTGCCAAAGATTTGGATCGCTCAAGAACTCTTCTTTGGTAAAGCCAAAAACAGAAAAAACTGCTTCGTTGATATATTGCAGGGTAAATGAACGGGTATCTATATACCATACGATCTGATCAAT
>DZAQ01000001.1:44881-47834 GCA_022729615.1 Sulfurovum sp. | reverse complement strand
TCTTTGCTCGGTGACCGCAGCGTCAATCTCTCTTTGCCCCCTCCTCTAAACTCGATAAATACATTCTGCTCATAGCTCGAAATTTTAGAGATCTGCTGCGCTCTCGCCAAAACCTTCATCACGACGATATCTATAAACTGCTTTGTGATCGTATCAAGCTTGCCAAACCGATCGACTATCTCCTCTTCTATCTCATACACATCAGAAGTACTTCTGCACAGGGAGAGACGGCGATAAAGCTCCAGCCTCAGCCTATCCTCTTCGATAAGCTCTTCACTCAAGTAGGCATCCACACTGAGCTTGATATCGATCTGCTCCTCATCTTCGGTTTGCTGACCGCTCAGCTCTCGTATCGCATCTTCGAGCATCCGCAGGTAGAGCGAGTAGCCGATCTGCTTGATATGCCCGCTTTGAGCCTCTCCGATGATATTGCCGCCGCCTCGGATCTCAAGATCATGAAATGCCAAAACCGCCCCGCTTCCAAGCTCGGAGTGAGACTCAAGCGCAAGCAGACGGCGTTTGGCATTGTCGGTGAGGCGCTCTTTTTCTTGAACGACAAAGTAGCAATACCCCTCTCTTCCGCCCCGTCCGACTCGTCCGCGCAATTGATGCAGATCGGCGATCCCGAAACGATCCGCCCCATCCACTATCATCGTATTGGCATGAGGCATATGGATACCCGACTCTATGATCGAAGTGGAGAGCAGCAGATCATATTCGCCGGCTTCAAAAAGCATCATCTCATTTTCTGTCTGTTCAGCAGAGATGTGTGAATGAAGCACTGCGATACGAAGAGATGGCAATATCTCCAAAAGCTCTTTGCGCTTCTGCTCTATCCCTGCGATCGAGTTGAATACATAAAAAATCTGTCCGCCACGCCGCAGCTCCCGCAAAATCGCCTCTTTGATGACCTTCTCATCATAATTTTTGACAAAAGTACGCACACCTTGACGCTCCAAAGGGGGCGTGAGAATCTCTGAGAAACTTTTGATTTGAGAAAGAGCGAGATTGAGGCTTCTAGGAATCGGCGTGGCGGACATACTCAACAGATGCACATTCGCGGATATCTCCTTGAGCGCCTCTTTTTGTTTGACGCCGAACTTGTGCTCCTCATCGATGATGACAAGGGCAAGCTTGGCAAATTTCGCCTTGAGAAGCGCATGCGTACCTACAACCATGTCAATACTTCCGCTTTCAAGCCCGCTCAAAATATCCTTTTTGGCTTTGGCAGAGGTGAAGCGATCGAGCTTGGCAACCCGTATATTGAATTTTTCAAATCGCGTCCTAAGGCTCTTGAAGTGCTGTGCGCTCAGCAGGGTCGTCGGTACCACCATCATCACTTGATAGCCGTTTTTTACGGCTACAAATATACCGTTCATAGCGACCTCTGTTTTCCCGAACCCCACATCAGCGCTGAGCAGGCGATCCATCATCCTGCCGCTTTGCAGATCTTCAACCATTTGAAGGATGGCTTGCTCCTGATCCTCCGTATGCACAAAACCGGCATCCGCCATAAAAATCGCATGCTCCTCATCTGCCTTGAGCACTATCCCCTCATGCAGATGGCGTTGCGCTGAAAGATTGATGATTTGTGAAGCGATCGCGAAGAGTTTCTCTCGCACCTTGCTTTTGAGCCGCTTGAAACTTGCCTTGCCCAATCTGTCCAATATGGGCAATGCCCCGCCCTCTGCCATATATCGGTCGATCACATCGAGATTTTCCACCGGCACGAGGAGATTTTCATCATTTTGATAATTGATGACGACAAACTCTCTCGTTGCCCCCAATATTTCACGCTTCTCGATTCCGCGAAAGAGCCCAACCCCATGATTTTCATGGACGACATAATCTCCGGGCTTCATCTCATCAAGCATGATAGATGCCTTTTTGACCCGCTTCTTTTTGATAGGCTTATTGAGAGAGAGGATGAGGCGGTCGGGTCCGAGGATATTGACTATCCCCTCCTGATAGACGAACTCCGCTCCTCCGAAGTCAGCGAGCTCACTCCCGCGGACAACACTCTCATTTCTAGCGATGATAATAATTTTTTTATCTTTATGCCGCTGCAAAAGAGCGTCAGGCTTGATCACCTCAAGATCACGGTAGTGTTTCGCGGCGGGGATCATCGCAGCAGGAATGAGATCTTTGGCGACATAGGGCTGTCCAAGCGCATATATCTCTTCGATCTCCCCACCCAGATCAGAGGCTCTTAGTATCTCGAAGGAGTCAAAATAGGGTTCGCCAAGCTCCTCTAGGTGCCAAAGCCCCAAAGAATCAATATCTTTTACAAAGGTATCATAACGGCTTCGCTCCGATCTCTCTTTCCAAGCCTCAAACTCCTCACTTCCAAGCGCAAGATAGAGCGGCACGATCTCAAACTTTTCAAGCTCCTCTTTGGAGCTCTTTTGTGTGGTTTCATCATAGTGGCGGATACTCTCGACCTCATCATCAAACAAAGAGACCCGAAAAGGCGCATCGCTGTTTGCAGGAAAAATATCGATGATGTCACCCCGGAAAGAGACCTCTCCTCGCTGTGAGGCGATATCCACAAAATGATACCCCCAATTATAAAGCTCCTCCTTGAAACTTCCAAGTGCGATCTTATCTCCAAACTCGACCGTTTTTTTGCCAAAAAGCTCTTTTTTTGGCAGAGGCAAAAGCATAGTTCTGATCGGAGCTACCAATAATGACTTTTTATCACTCCCGAAATAGTCGCCAAGTGTCGCAAAAAGCCGGTAAATCTCCTCTTGATAGGCACGAAGGTCTTCCCCGACACTCACACGGATATCGGGCAGCACAAAAGGTTTGTACCCCAAAAGTTGAGCGACATCTCCGATGCTTTGTGCCTCTTTGTCATCTTTGCACAGAAGAAGCAAGGGTTTCGATCGCCCCTTTTTCTCCTCTAGCAAATACTCATAGATATCGCTTTGACGCATCGCATCTCCTCTTTAGC
>DZAQ01000001.1:39811-44781 GCA_022729615.1 Sulfurovum sp. | reverse complement strand
GCTTCAATAGTATAAAACGAACCAAAAACCAAATATTTTTCTTCATCGTTGATCTTCCCGACAAAATCACAATAAGGCAGTCCGATCGACTGCAAAGCTCTCTCCAGCGCCTCTTTGGCGACTGCTCTTTGAGACTCTATCGCGATGATCTCTACCCGTTTGACTTTTGGCTTGAGGATTTGAAGTACTGACCCAAAATCCTTATCATCGAGGCTATTATAGATCAGCACACTCTTCTCTTCTAGCACACGGACGATCGCCTCAGCCGCAAGAGGATTGTGTCCTACATCGATACGGATATTGGGCGCAAGGGGATAAAAACGGCCAAAGAGCTCCAAAGAGTTCAAATCATTCATATCATAAGGGATCGAGAGCATCTCAAGAGCCTCCAATGCGACAGCGGCATTGGAGATCAAAAACTCTCCCCACTGCTTCGCACCGGCAATACGCTCAAGTCCGGCGACTATAGACGCATCCTCCAAAAAATTACTCAAGAGAAGCTCTGCCTGCTTTGCGTCGGTGATCTCTCTCGCGATCTCCACCACCTCAGGATAGACCTGCGGGGCTAACAAAACCCTCTTTTGGACGCTTCTGAGTTTGGTTGAAGCGATCTCTTCGATCGTATCACCCAAAAATTGCTGATGATCGATCCCTATCGGAGTGATCACGCTCAACTCCTTATCGCGCACATTCGTTGCGTCAAACTCCCCGCCAAGCCCCGCTTCAAGTACGATCAAATCGAGCTTTTCAAACACTACCAACGCTAGAAGCGTGGTGTATTCAAAGTAGCTCAGTGCATGGCTGATCTCGCCTCCTAGTATCTCATATAGCCTTTGGTGTGCAGCCTCAAGCGCTTCATCGCTGCAATCCTCGCCATTGATCCAGATGCGTTCATTGAATTTCAAAATATGCGGAGACGAAAAGTGCCCCACACTCAAGCCGCCTTGATGTGCCAAATAGGCGATCATTCTGCCTGTCGAACCTTTACCGTTGGTGCCTACGATATGCACCGCTCTTGGATGGGAGATATGCTCAAGGAGCAGCGCGTATGCCTTCACTACTCGCCGGTGGTCTATCTCTTTGTAGTAGAGCGGTTTTGTTTCGAGAAACTGATCAAACGAAGGAGTATTCATACACCTACTTCGCTGCCTTTTCCTCATCCAAAGCGCCTTTGGAGGCAACATATGCAAGGAACTCATCAAGCGCTTTTTCCATACCCGTACGGATAGCCTTGATCCTCAAACCAGAAGAGAGACTGGAGCTCGCCGTGATGTCAGCCTCCACAAAAGTCGTAATTGTTTTGCTAAACTTCCCCTTGGGTGTTGTTGCCTGAAAAACCATCCCTACATCTGCCCTGTATCGCGTGATATATCCGTTGGCATCAAAGCTGATAGGGTTGAAAACCGTCCCGTTATAAGAGGCGATGATCCTGTTTGTCGCCTGCTCTTTGGATGCCAGCCTCCCCCCAAAACGCGTGATCACCATACGGCGAAGCGCATCATTGATATTTGCTGCATTCTCGGGTTCACTTGGGGAAACAATGACATCAACATAGACTGAACCGTCAAACACATTTTGAATGTACTGCACTGAGGGTTTGTAGCCGCACCCTGCCAAGATCAAAAACAAGACCATCACCACACCGACTGAAATTTTTCTATTCAACTGCTTCATCTCTTCTCCATTTGCTCAATTTTTGTATTACCCAAAGTATTCTCCGACTCAACCCGGTTTGACGACGAAATTGACAAGTTTGCCGGCGACCACAATCTCTTTGATGATCACCATCCCCTCAAGCCACCTTTGCCCTGCCTCCTTGGCGGCTGCCAAAATAGAAGCTTCAGGCATATCCGGCGCTACGGAGATCTCTGTGCGCTTTTTTCCATTGATAGTTACGGCAAGCGTGATAACATCTTGCAAGAAAACCTCTTCTGGTATCGCGATTGTGCCGGATAAATTTTGACTTTGAAATAGTCTCTCGCTCAACTCGGCAGCCACATGCGGTATGATAGGCTCAAGCAGACTAAGAAGGATATAGAGACCCTCGCTCCAGACTGCTCGGCTCTCTTGCTTGTCAAGCGCATTCATCGCCTCCATACATGCAGCAATAAGTGTATTAAACGCGAAAGTCCCTTCATAAACCACGCTTGATTTTCTCAAAGCCTCATACACTTTGGCTCTCGCCTCTTTTGATGCCGAAGAGAGTGCGGCATGGTCGATCACAGGGAGCCCCATCGGTTCGATCTTCTCAGCCCGCTCATAGAGTCTTTTGATAAACCGAAATGCCCCTTCGACGGCCGAATCATTCCATTCCAGCTCTTTCTCCGGCGGCGCGGCAAAGAGTATGAAGAGGCGCGCCGTATCGGCACCGTATTTGGCGATCAGCCAATCAGGATCGACGGTATTGCCTTTGGATTTGCTCATTTTGGCACCGTCTTTGAGCACCATCCCTTGCGTCAAGAGTCTCTCAAACGGCTCATCAAGCTCCACATAGCCCAAATCTCTCAGTACTTTGGTAAAAAATCTTGCGTAGAGCAGGTGCAAGATCGCATGTTCGATCCCGCCGATATACTGGTCAACCCCCAGCCAATACTTCACATCCTCTTTGTCTATCCCGACATTTTCCCAATTTTTAGGATTTGTAGCGTACCTGAACTGATACCAGCTTGACTGTACGAAGGTATCCATCGTATCGGTCTCGCGGATCGCATCTCTCCCGCATTTTGGACATTTGCACTGTTTCCAAGTCGGGTGTTTTTCAAGCGGATTGCCCTCTCCTGTGATCTCGATATCATCAGGCAGGGCGATAGGGAGATTTTCCACTCGCTCAGCCACCAATCCGCAAGCATCACAGTGCACAAAAGGGATCGGAGCGCCCCAATATCTCTGACGGCTCACACCCCAATTTCTGAGTTTAAAGTTCGTTTTTGCTTTTCCCAAACCTCGATCTTCAAAGAGTGCGATAATCTTCGCTTTTGCCTCGCTATTTTTCACTCCGTCAAACTCATAAGAGTTGATAAGTCTCCCCTCGCCGGTAAACGCGCTCTTGCTGATGTCTCCCTCGATAACCTGCCTGATAGGGAGATCATAGAGTTTTGCTACTTCAAAATCCCGCTCATCATGGGCAGGAACGCTCATCACCGCCCCGCCGCCATACGATGCCAAAACAAAGTTCGCACACCAAAGAGGTATCTTTTCTCCGCTCAAAGGGTGGATCCCGAAAATACCCAGATCATACGCCTCTTTGGGCGCTTGAGCCAAATCTCGCTCCGTCATATTGGAGATCGCCTTTATCTTTTCGCCATCTTTGAGGAGATCTAATTCAAGAAGTTTTTTTACGATCGGATGCTGCGGCGCCAAGGCGCAGTAGGTGACGCCAAAAATAGTGTCAGCTCGTGTCGTGAAGACATCAAATCCGCTAAATTCGCCCCCTAAAAGCCGGACAGACTCATCGCTCAGCGCAAAAGTGAAATTCAATCCTACAGACTTCCCGATCCAATTGCTCTGCATCGCCAAAACCTGAGAGGGCCATCTCCCTTCAAGCAGCTTCAAATCCTCAAGCAGCTCATCAGCATAACGGACGATATCCAAAGAGTAGCTGGGCATTTGGCGTTGAACCACTTGCGTTCCGCACCTCCAGCAGCACCCATCCTCAAGCTGCTCATTCGCCAACACGGTCAAATCATGCGGACACCAATTGACCGTGGCCGACTCACGAAATAAAATCCCCGCTTCATACATTTTGATAATGAACTCTTGCTCCCACTTGGTATAGAGCGGGTCACAAGTCGCCAACTCTCGTTCTTTGGAAAAAGAGAGTCCCAAATGTTTGAGCTCGCCCTTCATGTATTCGATATTGTCATAAGTCCACTCTTTGGGATGTCGCCCATGCTTGATCGCTGCATTTTCTGCCGGCATTCCAAAAGCATCAAAACCGATCGGATGAAGCACATTATAGCCTTGCTTGCGGTAGTATCTTGCTATCGCATCGCCGATCGCATAATTGCGTACATGCCCCATATGGATCCGCCCGCTTGGAAACGGAAACATACTTAAAATATATTTTTTGGGCAAACTCCTATCGTCACTTGGCTCGAATGAACCATTTCTCTCCCATATATCCTGCCACTTTTTTTCAATCTCACTCGGATTGTAACCCATCACTTCTCCACCTGATAATATTGGATTGATTATATCCAAGGTGTCGTTAGAGATGGTTTGCTCATAATAGAAATTTAATCCATTTTTTCCTATAATCGCCAAAAATTATTTGCGATTTTGGAGTAAAAATGATCAAAAAAAGATTGCTGCTTTTGTCCCTCTTCTCAAGTGCGCTCCTCTATGCACAGACACCCTATCTCCTAGGAGTGAAAGCTTTTGAAGCCAAAAACTACTCTGAAGCGATTCGGTACTATTTCATTGCGGCACGAGCGCATGATGTCAACGCCTATCTGGAGCTTGGCAAGATACATCAATACGGCGTCGGAACCGGGATCAATCCCCAAACCGCCTATTACTGGTACGACAAAGCCGCACAGCAAAACCATCCTGAGGCTCAATACCGTATCGGCTATCTCTTTGAAAATGGTCTCGGTCTCGCCAAAGATAGTGCAGAGGCAGCCAAATGGTACCAAAAAGCAGCAAATGGCGGCAATCAAAAAGCCAAAGACAGACTAGCCGGCAAGCCTGTCAAAGAAGAAGCATATGCCACAACTGTACAAAAAGAGGATGGGGATCTATTTGGACAATTCACATTTTTGGAAAAAGATGCAAAGAGCGCAACACCCAAGCAATCCAAAGAGAGCGGGAGCATCTTTGATCAATTCACCCTTGGAAGCGCCGACAAAAACGCTACCGCACCCATTGCGCAACAACAACCCCAAAGCAATGTAAGCTCTGCGGATACACTACCGAAGAAAGAGGAGGGGAGTATTTTTGACCGATTCACATTTGGCAAATCCGACAAGAAC
>DZAQ01000001.1:10157-39711 GCA_022729615.1 Sulfurovum sp. | reverse complement strand
GAAAGAGGAGGGGAGTATTTTTGACCGATTCACATTTGGCAAATCCGACAAGAACGCCACCGCACCAAAAACCCAACAAGAGAGCAATAAAAGCGCTCAACCCTCCGCAGAAAACAAAACTCTCCAAACCGTAGAGACCAACAGCAGTACGGAAGAGAATAATGAATCTTTCGCGGATAAATTGCGCTTTTGGAAATAGCAGAAAATACCGGGACGCCTCCAAAAACCCACCGATGAACTGCCACGGCTTTTGCGATATCTCGCAGTGACAACGCCCCGTCATTCCGCACTTGATGCAAAATCCACTTTCGTGCAATGGATCCCCGCATTCGCGAGGATGACGAAAACTTGTTATTGCGAACAAAGTGAAGCAATCTAGTTTTTAGAGATATGTAACCTATTTAAAAGTATCGCAAGCCCCGAGATCACCGCTTTGGAACCCTCTTACAAACCACTCTTTTCGTTGTGCCGCGCTTCCATGCGTGAATGCATCCGGTCTGACATACCCTTGTGACTTCTTTTGCAAGACATCATCCCCTATCGAACTTGCCGCCTGCAGCGCCTCTTCTATATCGCCAGGCTCTAGGATATTGAAACGCTTTTGTGCATGGTGCGCCCAAACGCCGGAGTAGCAGTCAGCTTGGAGCTCTACCCGTACCTGCATCGCATTCACTTCACTCTCCCTAGACTTTTTTTGAAAGTTTTGCACTTTGCCTAGTGTGCCTACAATATCTTGCACATGGTGACCGATCTCATGGGCAAGCACATAGGCTTGCGCGAAATCACCCGGAGCATTGTGGCGCTTGGCAAGTTCATCGAAGAAGCCCAAGTCAAGATAGACTTTTTTATCAAGCGGACAATAGAAGGGTCCCATCTGCGCACTCGCGCCTCCGCATCCGCTTCGTGTATTTCCCCGATAAAGCACAAGAGTCGAATCACTGTAGCGATATCCGTATTTGGGCAAAATCTCACGCCAGACATCCTCTGTATCTGCAAGAACACTCTTCATAAATTTCGCCTCTTGATCATCTTTTGCCTTGTCCGCCGGTGCAGTTCGCGTCATCGGACCACCCCCGATAAGCGCCAAAGGGTTGTATCCGTTCAAATAGGCGATAACCCCTACGGCGATGATAATCCATCCAAATTTCGAACCGAGCAATCTTCTAAAAAGCGGGGCCAGCGCCATCATAGTCCCCATGGAGATATTGCCGCCGCCACCTGTGCTCGATCGTCTATCCTCTACATTGTCGCTCTCTCTTCTTTCGTTACGCATAGCACCTCTTTTTGTCTCTTGATCTCTTGTTTGAATGATTGATTATACCAATCAAAAGTTAATTTTCAATACAATTTACCTACAAATTCAAGGAGTCATAATGTCTTTAGCCCTCGCCAGAAAATATCGTCCATCCACTTTCGATGATCTAATCGGGCAAGAGAGTGTCTCCCAGACACTTGTGCAGGCACTTGAGAGCAGCAGACTCTCCCACGCATATCTCTTTTCCGGACTCCGTGGCAGCGGGAAAACATCCACCGCAAGGATCTTTGCCAGGGCGCTTTTGTGCGAGCAAGGCGAGAGCGCTCACCCATGCGGAAAATGCCCCAGCTGTATCGCCGCCAACGAAGGCAGGCATATCGATATCATAGAGATGGATGCGGCGAGCAATCGCGGTATAGACGATATCAAGGAGATCATAGAGCACACCAAATACAAACCGGGGATGGCACGCTACAAAATATTCATCATCGATGAAGTGCATATGCTTACACCGCAAGCCTTCAATGCGCTGCTCAAAACACTTGAGGAGCCTCCTGCGTTTGTGAAGTTTATTTTGGCGACAACCGACCCGCTCAAACTTCCGGCTACCATCCTCTCAAGATCGCAGCACTTTCGCTTCAAAAAGATTTCTCACAAACTTGTACTCCAGCATCTTGAACACATTCTCAACAAAGAGGGGATCGAGTACGAACATAGCGCTCTTGAGGTGATAGCCCGCAGTGGCGCGGGGAGCCTCAGGGATTCACTTACGCTGCTCGATCAAGCCATCGTTTACTCAAAAAATTTCGTTGATTCCGTGACGGTTACGAGGATGTTAGGGATCATCGAAGTCTCGTTGTTGGAAAATTTGGTCAAAAATATACTTGCACGGAACGAAAGTGAGATTCTTGCTTTTGTAAAAGACTCTGCCGAATATGAGACCGAGATGATCATCAATGAACTCATTCTCCATCTCAAAGAGCGTCTGCTTTCTCAAGATCCGCTCATTCAGCCGATGATTCTGGATCGATTTTTCCGCATCCTCTCGGATGCCAAATCACTCCTTGCGCTCAATGCCGACGGCGAGTTTATACTTTTGCTCACTCTTCTCAAAATGGTGGAAGCGCTTCAAATCAAAGAGATTGACAGTATGATCAAGACGCTTGAAAAGGAGTTAAATGGGTCCCTGCTCGCTAGCCCGACCATGATATCCAGCCCAAATATCTCAAAAACCAACCAAACAATTGTGCTCTCCATGGAAGAGATTGGTATCGAAGCTACGCCTCAACACAAGCATGAGGTAAAATCCTCCACCCAAAACGAGACTCAAACCAAACATATAGAGATCACAAATCAAAATGAGCCAAACAGTCAGCCGGACCCTCTCGATCACCGCAAACAGAAACAAACTTTTGACCTTCTGATCAAAAAAATATATGACAGAGATTATGAACTTGGTGAGTGTTTTGAGAAAAACATCCATTTTGTAAAATTTGAAAACAGTACACTCACATGGGAAACCGAAGCCCAAGAGGAGGATAAAAAAATATTGACCCCCCACTTTGGAATGATCAGAATGTTTATTCGTGATCTTTTCGGCATCGAGACCAAGATTGTTCCTATCGCCATAAACCCATCCCAAAAAACAACTGAAAATGCCATAGAGACAACCGGCAAAGAGCAAGAAGAAAAAGAGTGTGCCCCCGAGAGCGGCTCTATGATAGAAGAGTATGAGATGAGGAGCAGCTGCATTATGCCTGAATCTGGAGACGAGGAGGCGGCCAAAGAGAAAGAGCCCTCCAACATACTCGAAGAGCCGATGATAGTGGGGGTCTTAAATCTTTTTGATCCTCAAAAAGTTCGTGTCAAAAAGAAGAGTTAAGGGTACTTTTTACCCATCTACTGACAAAATTATTAAAAATCACTAAGAATGTCACCATAGCGGCATATTTCAGAACCACTTAAGTTGTTTTGAAATAGAATCTTTTATATCCAAAAAGTAAATACAGCAAATCAAAGCCAAACCTGTTGCGAAGCAGGGACGGAAAGCTGCGGGTCTCCGAGAAAGAGAGATTGCCAAGCTGCAAAAGCGTGTAACATTATGGAAATGAGAGTACCGCTTATTCTTCCGTCATCCTTGATCTAGGCAGATTACCTTTGAGAAGAAAGTATTTATATCTTAAAAGGGAGTTGTGATGAATGGAAAAAACATTGCAAAAAGCGGACTGTTGGGAATCTTTTTAACAAGTTTTCTTTTTGGAGGTGAGATTGAAAATCTTTCAGTAGCAGTGGATGTTGCCGGCAAACAGAGGATGTTCTCTCAGCGAATGCTCAAAGACTATGCAATGATAGGATTGCAAAATAATTTCGGATCGCCGCAGAAGGATCTGGACGAAACAATAGCATCATTTTCTGACAGTTTGGAGGCATTGATCCGATTCAACACCGAAGCAGCGACCGAAGAGAGCCTGATAAAAGTCAAAACGCTATGGGAGCCCATCCAAGCGGCATTGAAAAAACCGCCGGCCAAAGAGACGGCAGGCAAGATGCAAGAAGATATTGAAGTACTTTTAGCTCAAGCCAATGACGCAACGGTACTCTTTGCAAAGCAGACGGGAGAAGCTTCCGGAGAGATCATCAACATTTCAGGAAGACAGAGAATGCTTTCCCAAAGAATGGCAAGCCTTTACATGCTGAAAGTATGGGGGATTGACGATCCAAAATTCAAAGAGAAGATGGATAAGGCGATGAATCTCTTCGGAACTTCACTTCAGACCCTAATGGCATCTGAAATGAATACACCGGAAATCAATGCACTGCTTAACAATGTAAAAAAATCATTTATGTTTTTTGAGATTATGAATAAATCAGAATCCAAATTTATCCCTGCACTTATCTTTAAAAAATCAAATGAGATCCTTAAAGATATGAATACTGTTACCGGAATGTATGCAAAAATAGCATCAAAAAAATAAGGAGAAACACAGGGCATGAAAAAAAATTTGTGGTTGAAGGTTTTGCCTGCAACAATATTGATGGTTTCAGGCTTATGCGCTATTGAAATCAAAAACGATACGGATGCCGTCAATATAGCCGGCAAACAGAGGATGTTTACCCAGCGGATGCTCAAAGACTACAGTATGGCAGGGATGAATAATACTTTTGGAAATCCTCAGGAGGATCTGAAAGCTACGATAAAAGAGTTTGAAGAGAACATGGAGTCACTCTTGACATACACCAAGAGCGACGCGACCAAAAAGAGTATTGAAAAAACCAAAGAGCTGTGGACACCTGTAAAAAGCGTGCTTTTGGAAACCCCAGCGCTTGAAAAAGCAGGCAAGCTGCAGCAAGACCTTGATGTGCTTTTGAATGCCGCGAATGAATCTACGCAGCTTTTTGCAAAGGATTCCGGAAAAGAGACCGGAGAGATTGTCAATATCTCAGGACGGCAGAGAATGCTCTCGCAGAAAATGGCCGCGCTGTATATGCTTAAAGTTTGGGGTGTAGAGGATGCCGAGTTTGCAAAGAAGCTCGATGATGCGATGAACCTTTTTGAAAGCTCTGCAAAGCAGCTTGAGACATCAGGGCAGACGACAGAAGAGATTTCCGGATTGCTCAAAAAGTCGGATAGATCATTTACTTACCTGAAAATGATGAAGAGCAGCACAAAGTATGTACCCTCTTTGATCTATAAAAACTCCGATGATATCTTGAGCAACATGAATGAAGCAACGCTTCTGTACACTACAAATAACAAATAAAGCAAAAGGAAGGATAAAATTATGAAAGCAAATATACTTAAAAAACTGGGTTTGGTTGTAGCATCTGTATTGATTTTTTCAGATATGGGTATAGCCGAGAACAATACAAGCGCCAAAATTACTGCCGATACGGTTGAATTGGTCAATGTCGCAGGCAGACAGCGTATGCTTTCTCAGCGTATCGCCAAAGACTATATGTATGAGGGAAACAAGGTAGCCGTCACTAAAACGCAAAAACAACTTGTCGAATCTCTGGAACAGCTGAAAACGGCGCATCAGAAACTTGCTCAATCGATCAATGATCCTGAGATACAGAATCTTCTGATGTTCGTTCAGATGAGTACCGAAGATTTTGAGTCAACATCCAAGCTGCCCTTCAGCACGGACAATGCGCAGATTGTTCTGGATTTGAGTGAATCCATGCTCGAAGGCAGCCAATATGTGGTTGATTCTTTGAAAAAACTTGCCAAGGTGCAAGAGTCTGAAGTTATTGATGTTGCCGGCAGACAGCGTATGCTATCGCAGCGTATTGCAAAATACTATATTGCCTACCAGTCCGGTATCAAGGATAAAAATACCGTCGATCAGATGCAGAGTGCCGTTAAGCTGTTTACCCAATCGCACGAATTGCTCATGAAAAATGAGAAAAATACCCCTGAGATCAACACAAAACTCAATGAAATCGATAGACTTTGGAAAATCGTATATAAATTCTATTTGGATATAGAAAAAGGCGGGCTGCCTCTAATCGTATTCAATACAACTGATGATATTACGAAAAAAATGAATGAGATCACGGGACTCTATGTGGAACTCTACAAATAAAAGAGGCAAAAGGACAAATAGTGAAAAAAGTATTATATGTATTTCTCATTTTTGGAACGGCTCTTTTTGCTAAAACCGGAATTGAAAACACGGAGGCAAACCAAACAGCAGTCATCCAAGAAGCAAAAGCAGAAAAATCTGCTTCAGCGTCCAGGGGAGATATCAAGATCATCGAGGCTTCTGAAAATATCAGGTTTCTAAGTCAGAAAATTGTCAAAGATTATCTGCTTTATTATATCAACCAAGACAAAACAGAACTCAAAAGAGAACTCCTTAAAGCAACGGAGGGGCTCGGTAATTCACTGAGAACAATTGCTACGACAACCAGCAATAGAGACACCAAAGATATTATAGAGTTCCTTGCATACAGCAAAGACCAGATTGATGATACCCTGAAGAGTGATGCCGATGACGAAAAAGCGGCACTAATGCTTGATTACAGCGAAACACTTCTTGAGGGAGCAGACTCCATTGCCAAAACACATGCTTATGCCTTTTCCAAAGAAGAAGAGATGCTCATGGTCACCAAGAAAGTAGAGTATCTGCTTGAACGCACAACCAAGTATTATATCGCGCTGAACGCCGGATTTGATACAGTGACCAACAAAGAGCAGATGCTTGATTCTATAGCAAACTTAGATAAAGCCTTGCAGGAACTGAGCAGATATAAGTATTCCGGTGATATGAAGCTGATCGAACACAAGCTTGAATCATCTTGGAATGTGAGTAAAATCTTTTTAAACAGGCATGAGACACTATTCATACCCGTGTTGATGTTTTCATCGGTTGGACAGATGGAAGATCTAGTGAAGCAGCTAACGCTTTTCCATACGCAAAACCTATAAGTGAGGCTGTAATGAAAATTTTCAACAACAAAAATATATTTGGTCTTCTTATTGTCGCGGTAGCCGGCATATTGGCTTATTTTTCCTACAAAGCATATCAATCCTATATGCATTACGAAACTTCTCTTACAAATGTAAAAAGTATCCAATTGATCGAAAAAACAAGTGGTGTAATTGACGACATTATGAAAGAACGAGATCTGAGTGCTGTCTATCTTGGGAGCGGCGGACAAAGAAATTATGAGGATGTTAAGCAGGCAAGAGAACAATCGGCTCAGTCTATTGCCGAACTTTTTCAACTTGTACAAGCAGATGGAAAGTACGCTTCATTAGAAAAGAGGGTAAAGTATGCTTCTGAATCTCTTAAACATGCGCATACCAAAGTAGATACAATGAGTGATGATTATCAGAATATTTTTTACAAAATATATCATAAGGATGTCATTGAATCATTTGCAGGACTTTTCAAATCCTATGCTTACGACAATAACACTTCTGAAATAAATGAATATTTATCTGCATATGTTCGTTTTGTGAATCTAAAAGAGAACATAGAGTTAGAAAATTCCGGTATCCTTTTCATGTTGACAGGTGCAGCAAAAATGACTGATAAGGATTTGATGACATGGGATCAGCTGCTCCTTGGTCAAGCTTTTCCTGATTTGAGTAATATGCAAAACAGAATTGTGGCTTCAAAAATTGAGAGTCTCATCTCCCCTGAAGCATTTCGGAAGATTGCAGTCGACCAGCGTATCGGGATTCTTTATGGTTCACAAACAGGTGAGTACTCGGTAACAGCGGATGAATGGCAAACGCAAGTGAAAAACAAAATAAGCTATATTCTCTCGTCACAGGATTTGCTTGTATCGGCCATAAAAGAGAATATCCAAAACAAAACGACTCAAGCCAAAGATGTTTTCAATCAAAATATGATCGCGATGCTGGCAAGCTTGATTCTTTTTCTCATCTTGATGATAGTTTATTACAATATCAACAAAGATAAACAACTTTTTGAAGATACGCTCAAAGATATCGAATCAGTCATAAGCATTGAGCAGCAAAAAGAGCTGAAAGTACTGATTGACAGCAGGGATATCAATCAAATTTATAAATTTTTGACCAAAACAATCAAAGATGCCAACCAGGCAAAAGATCTTTTCCTTGCCAATATGTCGCATGAAATTCGTACGCCGCTGAACGGTATCGTAGGGTTTACCCAGCTCATAAAGACTTCACCGCTAACTGATGAGCAGTATGAGTTTGTTAGTGTTATCGAACAAAGTTCGGAAAATCTTTTGACAATCGTAAATGACATTCTAGATCTTTCCAAAATCAGAGCCAACAAGGTTGAACTCGAGATGATACCGTTTGACCCTGTAGAAAAGTTTGAATCTTCGGTTGAATCGTATGCAGCGAGGGCTGCAGAAAAGGATATTGACTTCAGTATTTTCTTAGATCCGCAATTGCCGACAGCACTTATCGGCGATCCGACCAAAATCTCTCAGGTGATTGTCAACCTGATCAGTAACGCGATTAAATTCACTCCGCGAGAAGGGAAAGTTGCCGTAAGGATTGAAAAAGTTTCTGAAAGCGAGAGAAGTGCTTTTGTGAAATTTTCCGTCGAAGATTCGGGAATCGGGATCACGGCGGAACAGAGACAAAAGATTTTTGAAGAATTTTCACAGGCAGATGTGAGCACAAGCAGAAAATATGGCGGAACAGGTCTTGGATTGGCAATTTCAAGCAAACTTGTCTCCTTTATGGGCGGTCAGCTTGAAATAGAAAGCATCGAGGGGAAAGGTTCGACTTTTTACTTTATGTTGAATTTTGAAAAAACAGAAGGTGCGCAGGAGAGAAATATCATAGACCTGCACGGCAAGAGAGTCGGATATATTTTGCCGGATGAAACGATCGAAGGGGTAACACTACAAAACATTAAAAGCTATACCGAATATGCGGGAGCAGAATTTGATTTATATTACGGTGATGAAATCTTTGCGAAAGAGGAGATATTGCTGCCGGATATGCTCTTCGTTGACCATGCGCACTATAGACGAGGAGGGGAGATTGAAAAGATACTTGGATTGGGAATACCCGTTATCCTTATCACAACGGCAGACAATAAAAAGCTAGTGGGGGAGATTGAAAGCGCAATAGATAAAATCTTCTATAAGCCGGTCAATCTCACCAAAACTCTCAAATCCTTTGAGTCGGTATATGACACAACAAAGAGAGGCAAATCATCTCCCGTGAGCGCTGTTCAAGGCAATAGCGTTACCTTTGGCAATTTGAATGTGCTTGTTGCGGAGGATAATGCTATCAACCAAAAACTGATCAAAAAAATATTGAATGATTTTGGAGCAGAAGTGACGCTTGCCGACAATGGTGAAGAGGCGCTGCATCTACGGATGGAAAACAACTACGACATGATCTTTATGGATATACAGATGCCGGTCATGGGCGGTATTGAAGCAACGGGAATGATTATTGAGCATGAAGAAAAAGAGCATAAAAATCATATTCCTATTATTGCATTAACCGCGAATGCCCTAAAAGGCGATAGAGCCAAGTATATCGAAGCCGGCATGGACAATTATATCTCCAAACCTATAGACATTACACAGCTAAATCTTATCGTACAGCAATATTGTTCTGAAAAAATTGAAGGCTTTGCACACAAAGCAGATATCCCCAAAGAGGCAAAAATCATACCTGATCTCATAGAAACAACAGAGCCTGAAGCTAATATTGACGAAACGGAATTGACGGCATACGAAGAGACATTCACCAACACGACAGATAAAGAAAAAGTATTGCTCTACCATTCGATACCGCTTGTTGCCAAAATCCATGGCTCGACCCTGAATAATCTTGGATTTGATACGGATGTGATAACAGATGAATATCAGTTCTTAGAGACGATAGAAAATAGATCATATACCTATGTTATTTATGATTTTGAGCCATTTGGTTCAATGAAGTGCATGATTGCCGATCTTATCAGAGACTATGGTGCGAAACCATACGCATTAGGTTTGGACTCAAAAAAAGAGAATCTCTGCGCACCCTTCATTCATGAAAATGCGACCGCTGGGGAGATAAAATCGATTTTACTATGAAAATCACAATAAATTCAAAAAATTTCCGAATTTTTCGGAATATTTTGATAGATTTTACTCTTCTATGAGCGCGTGAGTGATAAATTTTTGATCTGTATCTAAAATTTTGATTTTTTGCGCCTCTTTGCACCGACCAAAACTATCAAGCTCCAAAATTACCATTTGCAGCATTGCTTTGCATCTATCAGGGATATCAAAATGCCCTCCTATGCCCGTCAAAAAACGCCTGATCGGAGCGTCGCTTTGCATTCCGATTATATTATCCCGACACCCGCTCAATCCTACATCGGTGACATAGCAGCATCCGCTGCGAATCTGCAGATCATCCGTTCCCACATGGGTATGCGTGCCCAAAATAGCACTTACTCGATCCTTGAGCAGATAAAGCAGTGCATGTTTTTCGCTGCTTGCCTCTGCGTGCATATCGATCAAAATATGCACAACTCCTCTTGCGTACAGCTCTTCAACAACTCCAAGAATTTTTGTAAATGGATTGTCTGCCATCGGCATCGTATAGTGCCCCATCAGATTGATAACAGCAAGGCTCTTGCCAAGAAGAGCGGTCTCAAAGAGTCCTTTCCCGGGTGCGGCTTGCGGATAGTTGATAGGGCGGATCAGCGGATGGGTATCGAAAAGTGCAAAAATCTCTTTTTTGTCAAAACTATGATTGCCGCCGCTCATCATATCTATGCCATTATCCAAAAGTTCGTTGCAGTTTTTTTCTGTCAATCCAAAACCATGACTCGCATTTTCATAATTGGCTATCACAAAATCAAGAGCATACTCCGCCCTTATATCTTTGAGGTACTTCGCGATCATCAATCGACCGGGTTTACCGACAATATCGCCAATAAATCCTATTCTCAATCTATGCCCTTTTGTAAAATGAAGCCCTCAGGTGAGGAATCAGTGTTGAATTGTCTCTCCGGCGAAAGGCAATAGCGCACTTGCCCATGTAAGTCCGCCGCCAAAAGTATCCAGCAGCATTAAATCACCCTTTTTGAGCCGACCAGACTCATAAATCTCATTGATTGCCATCGGGATCGACGCCGCAGAGGTGTTGCCATACTTGCCGACAGTCAAAACCACCTGCTCTTCACTCATTTTCAATGCATCTCCCACTGCTTTGATGATTCGATAATTTGCCTGATGCGGGACAAAATGGAGAATATCTTCAGTATTGATACTATTTTTCTTCAAAATCGCAATCACATCATTTGTAAGTGTTTTCACCGCGAGCTTGAAAGTCTCATTTCCCTTCATCTGGACAAAATTGAGACCCTCATCCAATGATGATTGGCTCGCAGGGTGCACTGAGCCGGGAGACGGGGTCACAAGAAAGTCTGCATACGCACCGTCTGCGCTTGCGTGAATATCGATAATGGCTTCACTCTTGTTTGATGTTGCCGAAATGATCGCAGCGCCCGCGCCATCACCAAAGAGGATGCAGGTGGATCTATCTGTATAGTCAACTATTGAAGAGAATTTTTCAGCACCTATTATCAGTATGTTGCGCTTCATACCTGACTCGATAAATGCCTTTGCGATCGACAGAAGATAGACAAACCCGCTGCATGCGGCTGAGATATCAAAAGCCTGTACATTGTGGATGCCTAGTTTGTCCGAGATAATGCACGCGGTGGAAGGCATATTGAAGTAGTCCGGAGTCACGGTGGCGCAGAGTACCAAGTCGATCTCCTCTTTCGCGATCCCCGCCCTTTCGATTGCTTTATTGGCAGCCTTCGCGCCCATATCACTCGTAAATTCATCCTCTGCTGCAATGCGCCGCTCTTTTATGCCGGTTCTTTTTGTGATCCACTCATCGGTTGTATCTACCATTGTCTCCAAATCACAATTACTCAATACTTTTGGGGGAGCATATGCCCCGATAGAGCGCAAAGAGGCATAAACAGAAGAGGCTGATGACATAGGTATCCTTGCTATAAAGTACGCTATTTTAGCATAATTTTTGAGAGTTTATGGGAGAAATCAAAAAGAATGCTCCATGGTAAGGAGCGGACAGAAGCCCTACTTCGCTCTTTTTGACTCTTCAAGAAGCAACTCTATCCTTGCGTTGACATCAGACTTTGTATAGCTGATCGCTTGGAAGATCGCATTTTTGATCGCCTTGGAGCTGCTGCTGCCATGACTCACGATCGCACATCCATCGACACCAAGAAGAGGCGCACCGCCGTACTCCTCGTAGTCAACCTCTTTTTTGAGCGCGGAAAAAACCTTCTTCTTCATCAGAAGCGCACCAAATTTTGCCGGAAAGGATTTCCTGATCTGCTGCTTCATCATACTGAAGATAGTTGTCACCACCCCTTCGCTTGCCTTGAGAAGAATATTGCCTGTAAATCCATCACAAACGACTACATTCACAGACCCGTTGAAGATATCCCGACCCTCAACATTGCCGACAAACCCATCGAGTTTTTGCAATAATTTAAATGCCTCTTTGGTGAGCTCATTCCCCTTGCTTGACTCTGACCCATTGGCAAGAAGCCCGACTTGCGGCTTTGAAATCCCCATGATCATCTGGGCATAGGCCTCTCCCATCGCTCCAAACTCATAGAGATTCTGCGCTTTACAGTCAACGACGGCGCCCACATCTAAAACAAGAGTTTTATGTGCGCCCAAGGTGGGCATCAAGGTTGCAAGCGCTGGTTTTGAAATATGGGGAAGTCTTCCTATCCGAAGTGTTGCAAGAGCCATCGTAGCACCGCTGTGCCCGGCAGAGACGACAGCGTCCGCTTTCTTCTCTCGCACAAGCTCTACTGCTTTGTAGATGGAGGACTCTTTTCTGCGCAAAGCATCTGTCGCCTGGTCACTCATCAAAATAACATCGGATGCATCTACTATTTCGACCCTATTGACCAGTTGAGCCGGCAAAAGCGCCAATATATCCTCTTTGTCTCCAACGAGGATTGGCACAAATGCCTTCTCCATGAGCGCCTGAACCGTTCCTTCGATTATTGGCGCAGGACCGAAATCCCCACCCATGGCATCAATCGCAATTCTAATGACTGAGTCCTTGGAGTGCATTAAGAGTTATATTCACCCGTAGTCATATTCATATGGTGCGGCATTCTCCAAGTACCGTCGGCATCTTTTACCGGTCTTGGAAGTGTCACTTTATAGTGCGTTCTTCTTTTTGCTGCTCTCGTTTTACTTACGCGTCTCTTTGGTACTGCCATTTTCTATCCTTTAATTTTATTTTTATTCATCAAAAATCCAAGAAGTGAACGCCAAAATCAAATCAAAATTCGATCTCAACCGCTTCCTCTAGCTTGCCGCAATCATTACAATAGTGATATTCGCTTTTCTCTGCGACAATCTCACTCTCCAAAATAAATGAGATATCGATCTCTCCATTTAAAAATTCGATTATATCCAAATCTTCTTTATCTTCTGCAATCTGATCGCTGAGTGTCAACTTAACCGGCGTCGAGAGGGATTGATCAAAGAGAATGCCGCAACGATCGCATTGCACCTCGATAACTCCCTCTATTGTTCCGACCAAATGAACCCTATGGGTCTCTTTTTTGCTTAAAGAGCCCTCAAAAACCACACTCTCTTGTCTCTCGACAAATGGCTTAGGCGTCTGTGTAATTTTGTCAAAGTGTATCTTCATAAGAAAATTAGCACAACTCTCTTTTTGCAAAAAAGAATGCTATTTCAATCGCCGCATTTTCGAGTGAATCACTTCCATGCACCGCGTTTGCATCAATGCTCTCCGCGAAATCCGCTCTGATCGTTCCTGGAGCGGCCTCTTTTGGATTTGTTGCGCCCATCAAATCTCTATTTTTGATCATCGCATTTTCACCCTCAAGTACCGATACCACCACCGGTCCAGAGATCATAAAATCAACCAATTCACCAAAAAACGGTCTGTGCGCATGAACCGCATAAAATGCCTCTGCGTCCGCTCTGCTCAATTGCATTTTCTTGGTTGCCGCAATTTTGAGTCCTGCTTTTTCAAATCGAGAAAAGATCTCTCCGATGACATTTTTTGCTACAGCGTCAGGCTTGATAATCGATAGTGTCTGTTCCATATTTTTATCCTAAAATATTTTTTACTTCATTGATTGAGCACAACCGAAGCATTTGGAGCAGTATTGTATCTAAAAAAGTTTAAAGGGTGTTTAAGGACATTGAGAAGACTATCGGAATCGATCCGATAGTTTGAAGGGTTAGTCTTCGATAACAGGAGTACCTTTAGCGCCTCTATTTTCAGAAGCAGGCATCCCCTCTACCGGATCATCCCACTGGATACAGCCCTCTGTTGGACAGGCTTCAGCACATGCCGGAACATCGTGATATGTTACGCACTCAACACATTTATCTGGATATACATAATATATCTCCTCACCCGTTGGGTTATCATCCTCATCTACGATCGCTTCAACCGGACACTCATCGATACAGGCTGCACAGTTAATGCAAGTATCAGTAATAATTACTGCCATATTCTTCTCCTTAAAATGAAATACAGTGAAATATATCAAAAGTTATTTGAAATATTCTTTAATCGTATGCCTTAAAGCCCAAGATATTCTCGAATCTCGTCAACTTTATCCAATTTTTCCCACCCAAAATCTTCGTTTTCTCTCCCGAAATGCCCATAAGATGCGGTTTTTCGGTAAATTGGGCGTAAAAGGTCGAGCGATTGGATAATTCCCTTCGGTGTCAAATCAAACAGTGCAAAAACGCACTGTGATATCTTCTCTTCATCAATTGCCGAGGTTCCGTGTGTATCAACATAGACAGAAACCGGCTTCACCACTCCTATCGCATAGGCGATCTGGATCGTTGCGCGATCACATACACCCGATGCTACAAGGTTTTTGGCTATGTGTCTTGCGGCATAGGCGGCGCTTCTATCGACTTTTGTCGGATCTTTACCCGAAAATGCGCCCCCGCCATGAGGACAAGACCCGCCATAAGTATCCACGATGATTTTTCGACCCGTCAAGCCGGCATCTCCCTGAGGTCCGCCGATTACGAAGCGCCCTGTAGGATTGATATGGTAGATAATATCATCACTCAACAATTCAGGCGGTATCACCTCCTTGATCACTTCATTGAGCACGGCCTCCTTGACCTTTTCGAGTGTGACATCGTGGTGGTGCTGTGTCGAGACAACGATAGTATCGATCCCGACAGGCACACCATCGCGATACCTGACACTCACCTGTGCCTTTCCGTCCGGACGCAAAAACGGCACTGTGCCGTTTTTGCGTACCTCGGCAAGTTTCGCAGTAAGCTTATGTGCCAAAGAGATAGGAAGCGGCATCAACTCTTTGGTTTCACGACACGCAAAACCAAACATCAGCCCCTGATCTCCGGCGCCTATCTCACCGCCGCTCTGGTCAACACCTTGATTGATATCCGGGCTCTGCTCGCCTATGCCGTTGAGAACGCCTGCACTCCTGTAGTCAAATCCATAGGAGGCATCCGTATATCCGATCTCTCTGATCACCTCTCTGACTATCTCCTGCATAGGCGCATAGATTTGTGTTTTCAACTCACCTGCAATGATGCAAAAACCGTTACTCAGAAGTGTTTCGCAGGCAACCCTTGCATTTATATCATGTTCGATGATGTAGTCAAGGATCGCGTCAGAGATTTGATCGGCCATCTTATCTGGATGCCCCTCGGTAACCGATTCGCTTGTGAAAATATACTCTTTTGGCATCTCTATCCTTTTATTGATTCTTCTACTCTTTTGGCGAGCTGCTTGGGCAAAATTCCAAGCGACTCCTCTACTAGATGCGTACTCCCATGCTGGATAAAATCATCTTTATACTCAAAAGTTGTAAGTGCGATATCATGTATCTTTGCTGCGTTGAAAAACTCAAGAAGAGCAGAACCCACTCCTCCCATCTGGGCACTCTCACTGAAAACAAACCAAGTTTTATACTCTTTGGCAAGCCTGCCTAGCATCTCCTCATCAAGCGGCTTCACAAATCTGAGATCCAAGATCGCAGGGTCGTACCCCCCCAGCTCCTTGGCAGTCAAAATCGCTCGTCCGACTCCATTGCCATATCCCACAAAAAGGAGCGATTTTCCCTCTTTGATCAATTCAGATCTTCCGAGTCTAAACGGTTCACTTTCGCGCTCCTCAGCCAAAAATGCCCCCCTTGGGTACCTAAAAGCGCAAGGGTGCGGATACTCTTTCGCAAATTCCATCGCAAGCTGCATCGTCCTCTCGTTACAGGGGGCAAAAAGCGTCATATTTGGAATGGCGCGAAGATAGGAGATGTCAAAGGCGCCTTGGTGCGTCTCTCCGTCTTCCCCGACGATTCCGGCTCTGTCTATCGCAAATGCAACGCCCAAATTCATCAATGCGATATCGTGGATGACCTGATCATACCCTCGCTGCAAAAATGTAGAGTAGATCGCGCAAAAAGGCTTAAATCCCTCTTTCGCCAACGGTCCCATCGAGGTGACGGCATGCTGCTCGGCTATCGCGACATCCCAAAAGCGCTCAGGATACCTCTGTATAGCCGCCGCAAGCCCTGTACCGCTTGGCATGGCAGCGGTCACTCCGACAACCTTCTCATCTTCATCAGCTAGTCTCAAGAGGGTCTCGGAGAATATCGCTGTTGCCGCTTTTGGGGTATTGCTTTTGAGATGGCATGTTCCGGTCTTAAGATCAAAAGAGCTTACCCCATGCCAATGCTCTTTGGTCCCCTCAGCGATCTCATACCCCTTCCCTTTCGTCGTCTGCGCATGGATAATAACGGGCTTTTTGAGTGTTTTTGCCATCTGCATCGTCTCTATCAGCGATGTGATATTGTGTCCGTCAATGGGACCGATATACTCCACGCCAAGCTCCTCAAAAAGCAGTCCCGGCGTGATCAACCGCAACGACTCCTCAAATTTCTTCGCCAAATAGGTTGCCCCCTCAGGCAGATGCTCAAGAAGCTTTTCGGTACGCTTCTTCATCTTTTGAAAAAACGGACTCGCCAAGCCTTGCGAGAGATAGCGGCTTATTGCGCCTATAGGTTTTGCGATACTCATCTCATTGTCGTTGAGAATGATCACAACGGGGTATTTGCGATCGCCCAATTCATTGAGCGCCTCATACACCATCCCTGCACTCATACTCCCATCCCCGATGAGCGCCACAGGAATACGACTCTCTCCTTTGAGCGCGATTGCCTTCGCTGCTCCTACGGCAAGCGAGAGTGAGGTAGAACTATGCCCGGCGACATAGTAGTCATATGGCGACTCTTTGGGCTGGGTGTAACCGCTTATCCCGTCAAATTGACGAAGCGTATCAAACCTCTCCCACCGACCGGTCAATAGCTTATGGGCATAGGCTTGATGGCTCACATCAAATATAAAAGGGTCGCTCTTGGCATCAAAAACATAGTGCATCGCTACGATCAAATCGGTTGCGCCCAGAGTTGAGCTCAGATGACCCCCGTTTTTGCTCACAGTCTCAAGTATTTTATCCCTGATAGTTTGCGCGAGGGTTTCAAGTTCTTTGATGGAATACTTTTTTATCTCTGCTGATTTATTTTCCATTATTTATCTCATCCAGCGCTATTCGCATTATCTTTTTGGCAAACTGGATCTTCTCCTCATCATACTCCACACCATCTCTTTGTGCCAACTCTCGAAGAGACTTTTTGCTGCTTTTGGCATGCAATCTTTCGAGCAGTTCAGAACTCTGCAAAAAAGCTCCATTTTGCACAAAACTTGTCGGGATATAGGGCTCTGCCTCCACAGTTCCGGCTTTGAAGATTTTAATCTGTTTCACACAAACGCCTCTTTAAACTTCGCAAAAAAGATATCATTTTGCTTTGCTGTCCCTATCGTGATCCTCAGCGCATTCATCCCGTACGATGCCAAATCGCGGATGATCACCCCTTGTTCCAACAAACGATTGGCAATCACGCTGGAATTGTGCGGCGCATCAAAAAGATAGGTGATAAAATTGGTATAACTCTCGATATACCGAATCCCGTTTTTTTGGGCAAACTCCTCATATCGCTTGATCTGCTCCTGATGCAAATCGACTGAATCCTCAACAAACCGCTCATCTTTGAGCGCCTCGATCGCGGCGACAAGCGAGAGGGTCGTGATATTAAACGGCGGGCGGAGCTTCAATAGCGTTGCGATAAGCTCCCCATTGGCTATTCCATACCCCACACGCATACCTCCGAGCCCATATGCCTTCGAAAAAGTCCCCAGATAGATCACATTGGCATAGCCAAGGATATCTTTGGGGGTGACGGCAAAGCGTGCCTCTTTGGCTGCGGCATACTCCATATAGGCTCCATCCACCACGACCAGGGTATCTTTGGCGACTGATTCAATGATCTTGATCACATCCTCTTTGCTTGTCGCGTCACCCGTGGGATTGTTGGGAGTGCAGATATAGACTATCCTTGGGTGATGCTCCAGGTACGCTTCGATAAACTCATCGACTTTGTGCTGATAACTTGGTGTTCGGATGATCTTGGCGCCCATCTGTTTGGCATAGATCTCATACATCGCGAAGGTAACCTGACTCATCAATACCGTGCTTTCATCATCAAGATAGGCTCTCGCGATAAACTCCAACACTTGATCGCTTCCCGCACCGATAATTATCTCGTGCTCACCTACACCATATTTGTCTGCCAATGCCTCTTTGAGCTCATACATACTGTCATCAGGATAGAGGTGCGCCTTGTGAGCATTCAGCGCGATCGCTCTATGTACGGAGGGGTTGGTTCCGATAGGATTTTCATTGGATGCGAGTTTCACTACCGCCTCAGGCGCGATACCGTACTGGCGCACTACCAGCTCTATGGGTTTTCCTGCCTCATATATTTTGATTGACTCCAATGCTCTGTTTGCTTTCATTTTACCCTCGCTTCCCTCTTGATACTTATGACCATATATCCTCAGCCTCTTTTATATAAGAGCCCAAAAATTTGATCGAATTTGAGTGTTTTTTGAATATTTTTTTGATTTTTTTATCCTCTTTATGCCCGTCAAATTCTAGGAAAAAGACTGAGGCTCCATCCATGATGTGTGATTTGATTTTTGTCAAATTGATTTGCGCTTTGTCAAAATCATTGAGAAATTCGACCAATGCCCCCGGCGTATTGGGCAGCTTTACAAGAATGGATGTTTTATCTTGACCGCTTGGAATATTATCAAAATTGCTTATGATAAAGAAGCGGGTTTTGTTGCTTTTGTCATCTTCGATATTTTCAAAGAGAATCGGCAGTGAGTACATAGTTGCGGCAACTTTGGCGCATATAGCAGCACTCTGAGGCGTTTTGGCTGCCAATTTTGCCGCTTTGGCTGTCGAATCCACAGGGATCTGCTCCACTTCGCTGAGACCAAAATCATCCAAAAACTTCCTGCACTGCCCAAAAGCGATATCTTTTGAATAGATACTCTTTATCTTTTGCAAATCATCCGTGGTGCTTGCAAATACATGGTGAATATCGACAACAACCTCAGCAATAATCCTAAGATCATGCAGACCCAGGCATTGGATTGTGTCATTGACGATACCGTTGGAGTTATTTTCTATCGGAACAACGCCGAATTTCGCCTTTTGGGAGGCAACTTCACGAAAAACCCCTTCGATCGTCCCGATAGGGTGGTAGGTACTCATCGCCCCAAAACGGCTCTCGGCAGCCTGATGGGTGAAGCTCGCCTCGGGTCCAAGATAGACAACCCGCTCCGGAAGCTCCAAATTTCTGGCAACCGCAAAGAGCTCCATAAAGAGCGCATCGATTGCCAAATCCGTCAATCTTCCTCTGTTGTTTGCTTTGAGCCTGGCAAGTATCGCCTGCTCTCGTTCGGGTCTATAAATCGTCCCTCCGGAAATATTTTTGAGTTCGCCCACAGCATGGACATACTCCATTCGCTCATTCAAGAGTTTGAGCAATGCATCATCGACTCTGTCGATCTTGGCTCTCAACTCTTCAAGTGTCATCAACTCTTTTTGCATCCTCTCTCCCTTGTGGAGTTACTTGCTTCTCTGCCAGCCGCTCTCGCATGCCAGCTCAAGCGCTACGATATCCTCAAACTGCTCTCTTTTTCGGATAAGGTGATCTTCGCCGTTCACAAGAGCAACCTCAGCAGCTCTCCCTCTGGTGTTGTAGTTGCTCGACATACTAAAACCGTACGCTCCGGCACTATAAATCACCACAAGCGCATCATGACCGAGCGGCGGAAGCATCACATTTTTTCCGAAAAAGTCGCCGCTCTCGCATACCGGTCCGACGATATCCGCAGCCGTCATCTCCTCTTTTTTTGTATCCGCCGAATCTGCCACCTCTATCTTGTGGTATGCATCATAAAGGCTGGGACGGATAAGGTCGTTCATCGCGGCATCCACGATCACAAAACGCCTGCCGCCATTGCCTTTTTCGTACAAAACTTTCGTGAGCAGATACCCTGCATTTGCCGTCAAATAGCGTCCGGGCTCACACAAAAGTGTCACATCCAAGCCCCTTGCAGCCTCGATCACTACATCAGCATACGCCTCGGCAGAGATGGTTGTCTCACTCTCGTAAGTGACCCCCAAACCGCCCCCGACATCAAAGAATTTGATCTCGATCTCAAGCGCTTTGAGATTGCGCACCAAATCAGCCACAATACCGCACGCCTCTTTGATGGGGTCAAGTTCTGTAAGCTGCGAACCGATATGAAAATGGACCCCGACGGGATTGAGATGGGGTGATTTTTTGGCATAGATATACATTCTTTTTGCCACATCGATCTCAACGCCGAATTTATTTTCATGCAGTCCCGTTGAGATGTAGGGGTGTGTTTTCGGATCGATATTTGGATTGACACGGATCGAGATGCGCGCCTCTTTGCCCAACTCTTTGGCAACCAGCTCTACCCGTTTCATCTCTGCTTCGCTCTCAAGGTTGAGCATCAAAATATCACTTTGAAGCGCCTCCCTGATCTCCTCATCGCGTTTTCCGACACCGGAAAAAATGATCTTATACCTCTTTACGCCCGCAGCAAGCGCGCGTCTCACCTCTCCGATACTGACACAGTCGGCTCCCGCGCCCATCTGTGCTAGATGGCGTATGACAAAAATATTGGAATTTGCTTTCACGGCATAGGATATAAGGGATTTTTGCCCGGAAAATGCCTCTTTGAGCTCTTGGTAGCGTTTGGCAATATAATCAAAATCATAAAGATATAATGGAGTATTATACTTTTGTGCTAGCGCGCTAAAATCAATATTCATCAACTCATTTCCTAGAAACTTTTTTAATATTTATTTTATCTAAATATAGCATTATTTCCGGTTAGTTCCGCTATAGCGTCTCTTTGGGACGGAAATAGAGTATAGCTGCATAGAGCGAAAGAAGTGCGATCGGAAGCGGGATCGCCAGTTCCGGCAGCAATACGCCATTACTGCCCATCTGTCCAAGCGCAAAAAGTACTCCCCATACCAAAAAAGTAACCCCCAAAGAGAGGGCGAGCACAAGCGCTAGATTCATATAGCGCGCATGAAAAGGCATTTTGAAAAATATCACCAGCAGCAACGCGATCGCAAAAAGCGGAAAAATAACTTTGTTGTTAAACGAGGAGCGCAATTTTTTTGTATTGAGATTTTGCTTGCTGAGCACTCTGTATGCATGATTGGCATCGATTATATTGAGCGCTTTCCCCTCGTAGATCGATTCAAGAATCTTCGGCTGATATCCCGCGAGAGTATCAAGCATCTCCCTCTTCTCCGCCTCATAGCGCTGCAGCCTCCCGCCTTCATAGACCATTTTTTTTATGACTACGCCTTGCGCTCTCCACACTTTGCCGTCAAACTGTGCCTCTTTCGCCGTAATGGTTGAGAGCAGGTCATTGCCTTGGAGTTTGAAAATCGTAAGATGAAATAGCTTCTTTGCAAAAGGATCAAGACTCTTGGCATAGACAAAATCACCCTCATTGATAAAGAAGAGATCATCTTTGGCATATCCGCCCACTTTGCCTTCAAGCATCGCTTGCGCTTTATCTCTTGCATAGGAGAACTCGGTTGTATGCAATCCGACAAAAAAGAGATAGATCACAACAGCGACCATAAAAAATGGGGCAAAAAGCTCTCTTCTGGTAAATCCGAAACTATACAGAGCCACAAGATTGCTGCTTCTAATAAGTGAGACAAGCGTCATGATCCCCGCAAAAACGATCGCGATCGGATAGAGCTGCGCAAGCGCCTCTTGCCACATCAAGAAGAGGTAGAGAATCATATAGTTGGATGAAAATTCCAACTGCTGCGAGTGCTGAAAGTAGTCAATCATAGCAAATGCAAGCGAGAGTCCGAAAAGCAGTGCGATAAAATTTATGAAAAAATGTTTTGCAAGGTACCAAAAATAGAGTCTATATTGGGATTTCATGATACAAGGCTCTCCATACTCTTTATGCTCCGTTTCGATTTGGTCTCATCAAGCCCAGCAGTAGCCAGCATTTCGCATGAGTCGGCAATATACCCGATCCAAGGCGGCAATGCAGAAGACTCCTGCGGCGAGAAATCCGAAAGCACATAATCGGCAACTTGCGACTTATGTACAGGCTTGCCGATCCCCAAACGAACACGCAAATAGTCGCTCCCGACAAGAAGATCGAGAGACTTAAGTCCATTGTGACCGCCATTTCCGCCGCCCTTTTTGAAACGCACTGCACCAAAAGGAAGATCAAGATCATCATGGATCACGATCACACCCTCAAGCGGGATCTTATAAAACTGCATGACCGCAAACAGGCTTTTTCCGGATAGATTCATATAAGTTGCAGGCTTCAAAAAAAGAAGTTCATTGGATTTGAAGAGTTCACCCTGAAAGGTGTTTTTGGAGATATTGCGGGCTCCATAGCGATCGATGAGTCTATCGATCACTTGAAACCCGATGTTATGACGATTTTTACTATAGCTGGCGCCGGGATTTCCCAGACCAACAAAAAGTGTCATTATTTTGCTTTGATAACACCACAGATAGCAACATCTGCTCTATCCATCAATCTGCACTTTGCCGGTGACTCAATATCTCGAATCAAAATCGAATCATCTCTATCAAGATCAGAGACATCCAAAACAAATGCTTCCGGCAAATTTTCGATAGCCCCTCTTACTTTGAGTCTTCTTTTGGACATGATCAAGACACCTTTGTTTTTGAGCCCTTTTGGAACTCCTGTGGTTTTCACAGGCACAAGATAGTCTGTCACAACTCCCGGTACGGCAACTCGAAGATCCACATGCAAAACATCTCCGTTGACCGGATGGAGTTGATACTCCTGGACAACAACCTTGAGTTCAGTCTCCCCGACTTTTACCGGAAACGCGAATGTCTCTTTGTTTCTTACTGTTCTGATAAACTCATTGCTTTTAAATGCGGCATGGATGTTTTCTACACCATTTGCATAGATATTTGCAATTAGATAACCATCTCTCTTGAGCATTTTTGCATTGCTCTTTCCGATACTCTCTCTAACGATACCTTCTAACATTGTATTCCTTTTTGTAATAATGAAAGCGCGATTGTATCAAAAACAAACTAAATAGTTGCTAAAGAGTGCCTCTAAATATGGTGTTTTTTCTTTTTGTCATGCTCATCCTCCACCTCTTTAAACTCAAACACATCCTCTTTGGACGCCTCTTTGGGCGTGGATTGGGCATAGAGTTTGGATGCCCCTCTCCCGATCCCTTGGAGCTTAAGCTTCATATCGGACGGATTGGTGGCATTTTCCATCACAACATCTTCGGAGATTCGGCGCTGATCATACAGGTCGATCAATGCCTGATCAAAAGTCTGCGTCCCATAGATCTCTTTCCCCTCAAAGAGTGCATCTACTATCTCGTAGTCACGATTTTCCATGATAAGCTGTTCGATTCTGGCGGTTTTTTTGAGGATCTCCACTGCTGCCGTTCGTCCCCCATCCTTGGTGCGAACCAATCGTTGAGAGATAACTCCCTCCAGCACAGAGGCAAGCGAGGCTCGGATACGGTTCTGTTCATTGGTTGGAAACATACCGATGATCCTATCAATGGTCTCTTTGGCATCAAGGGTGTGGAGCGTGGAAAATACGAGGTGACCCGTATTGGCAGCGTGAATAGCAATATCGATCGTCTCAAGATCCCGCATCTCCCCTACCAGAATGATATCCGGATCTTCCCTGAGCGCGCCGCGAAGCGCATCGCTAAACGAGTTTGTATCCTGCCCGATCCCCCGCTGATTGACAAGACAGCCTTTATCTTTGTGTACAAACTCGATCGGATCTTCAATGGTGATGATGTGCTTTTTTTCATGATCGTTGATCCGGTCAAGCAGCGCGGCAAGGGTGGTCGATTTGCCGCTCCCCGTCACACCCGTCACCAGCACAAGCCCCCGCTGGATATCGGTAAAGTCCTTAATGGTTGTCGGGAGCTTCAATGCCTCCAAAGAGGGTATATCGACAGGAATGAGACGAAATACAGCGCTATAGCCATCCATTTGGTGGAAAAAATTGACACGAAATCGGCTCTTTTCATCCAGCACATAGGTAAAGTCAAGGTTTTTTTTCTTCAAAAGAGTCTCGTAGCGCTCTTCGGTGAGAATCGCCTTGGCAAGGTCAAACATATTCTGTGCGCTCATCCTCTCTTCGCCAAGCAGCTTCAGCTGTCCATTCACACGAAGGCGAACAATCGCTCCCGATTTGAGATGGAGGTCACTTCCATTATTTGCCTTGAGGCTTTTGAGATACACGATAAGTCTATTTTCCATTTTATCCCTCCTGTTGTAATTGCTGAAACATTGAGGCAAATGCCTCTTCAAAAGCCCTAAGCCCCTCATCCATCAACTGCCCATAAATGGACTCCATATCAACCCCATGCTCTTTTAGAAGCGTGAAATGTTCATCCGCTTCCGCCATCAAACTTGGCAGATTGGGCATAGCCGGGGGATTTTGCAGATAGGCTTCCAGTGTGCTCAAAGGAGCTGTATTGACAGCATGGGCGGCGCTGAGTTGACTCATATAATAATCAGGCGCCAACGCATCGCTCTTGACACCTGTGCTTGCAAAGAGTGTTCTGATAGCCGGCGTATGGCTGCTTTCGATACTCTTATAGATTGCCGCAGCGTTCAATATCCCCGTGCGCGAAGGCGCGATCCCTTTTTGGGCGAGAATCGGATCAAGCGCCTTATCAAATCTGCTCACAAAGACAGAGATAACCCCCTCCGCTCTCAAACCGCCGCTATTTTCAAAATCATACAACCCCTGCTTTATCGCCGCAAGTGATTTCATCGCTTGGTCGGGGGAAAATATGAGTGTTGCATTGACCGAAATACCCATACTCATCAACTCTCTCATTGTGGCATATCCGGCTTCCGTCGCAGGCACTTTGATCATCACATTTGGCTGCGCAATAGCAGCAAAAAGCCGTTTCCCCTCTTCGGTCATCGCCTCTGCGTCACCGCTGAGAAACGGATCTACTTCGATACTGATATAGCCGTCCTTGCCTGTTTCGTATTGGGCGCGCAGTATCTGAGCCGCTTTTTTGATATCCGCAACTGCGAGCGCTTCATACTTCTCTTTGGCGCTTTTGCCTTCAAGGGATTTGAGCTGCTGCGCATATGCGCTAGATGTCGTGATCGCGTTGGCGAAGATCGAAGGATTGCTTGTAGCGCCCCTGATATCATGACTTTTCAAAAGTGAAGAGAATTCATTTTCCAAAAAATCCCGCTCCACGAAATCCAACCAAAGTGAATATCCAAACTCATTATGCCCCATCTTCATACTCCCATTTGAAATCTTGCCATGAATCTCTCTCGCTAGACCCCTTGAGACTCTCTTCAAGCGCATCTAGAAATGTATCACGAGCGACAACCCTTGCCCCTAGACGCACAAGATGTTCGTTTCTCACTTGGCAATCTATAAAATCATAACCTCTTGAGCCTAAAACATCACTGAGCGCTTTGAATGCGATCTTGGAGGCATTACTCACAAGAGAAAACATCGATTCTCCAAAAAATGCTCTCCCCATCGCGATCCCATATAATCCCCCTACCAGCCTCCCATCCTGATAGACTGCGACACTATGGGCAAAACCCATTGTGTGAAGCTCTATAAATGCCTCTTGCATCTGCCAACTTAGCCAAGTCCCCTTCTGTCCCTCTCGCGGCACACTCCCGCAACGACGGATCACCCCTTCGAAATCGTGATCAAATCGAACCTGAAATCTGCCGTTTTTGAGAATTCGCCGAAAGGACTTGGTGACTTTAAATTCACCCGGACAGAGGAGGAGTCTGGGATCCGGCGACCACCAGAGTATCGGATCATCTTGATTGAACCAAGGGAAAATCCCTTTTGCGTAGGCGCAGAGGAGACGATTTGGGGAGAGATCCCCTCCATACGCCAAGAGACCCTCTTTGGGAGCGTATCTTGGATTTGGAAAAGTATAACCGCCTCCCAAGGGGGGAATGAGACAATCTTCATCAAAAATAGACGCCAATCTACGCATCCTTGAAATCAAATGTGAGTTCGTTTTTCTCGAATTTCACTTTCACTTTCCCGCCATTTTGAAGCGAGCCGAACAAAATCTCATCGCTCAAACGCTCTTTGATCTTCTCATCTGCCACTCGGGCGATATGCCTTGCGCCGTAGCGCTCATCATACCCCTCTTTGGCGATATATCTCTTGGCTTCATCTGTAAGCTTGATCGTGATCTTCTTCTCTTGGAGCTGTTTGTTGAGTTTCTCGATCTCACGATCGACGATACAGACCAGCGCCTCAAAGGAGAGTGTATTGAACTCTATCGTTGCGCTCAAACGATTTCTAAATTCCGGCGAAAAGAACTCCTTGAGCGCCCTCTCTGTCTTGATGCCGCTCTCTTTGGTGAACCCCATCACATTCGCCTCTTTGGTCCCGATATTGGAGGTCATGATCAAAATGACATTTTTGAAATCGCTCACCGAGCCGTTGTTGTCCGTCAATTTCGCCCCATCCATTACCTGAAGCAGGATATTCATAATATCCGGATGCGCCTTTTCGATCTCATCGAGCAGCAAAACCGTATGCGGGTGTTTTTTGATCATCTCGGTGAGCAGTCCCCCCTGCTCAAAACCGACATATCCGGGGGGAGAACCGATCAAACGGCTGATCGAGTGCTTCTCCATATACTCACTCATGTCGAGCCGTTCAAAATGGACATGCATCGTATTGGCAAGTTCGATCGCCAAGGCAGTTTTCCCCACGCCGGTCGGTCCTGCAAACAGAAAGCTCCCGATAGGGCTATTGGGCTTATTGAGTCCGGCGTAGGAGCGCTTGATGGCTTGGACAAGGGCATCGATAGCCGTATCTTGACCGATAATCTTCTCTTTAAGCTCTTGCGGGAGGAGTTTGAGCTGCTGCATATCATCCGAGCCGACGACCGAAGAGGGAAGTTTGAGCATCCTAGAGAGAGACTCTTGGATATCCTTGGGGGTCACAACCGCATCTTTTTTCTCCTGAAGCATGAACTGCGCCCCAACCTCATCGATAATATCCATCGCCTTATCCGGCAAGAAACGATCATGAAGGTACTTCACCGAGAGATCAATAGCGCTTTGAAGCGCCTCATCGCTAAATGTGATAGAGTGGTAGGATTCGTACTTATGCTTTATCCCCTGAAGTATCAGCATCGTCTCCTCAACGCTCGGTTCATCCACATCGATTTTGGCGAAACGGCGAGAGAGCGCCTTGTCTTTGTCAAAGAAGTTGCGATACTCCCCGAAGGTCGTCGCGCCGATGCACTTGATGTCGCCTCTCGCGAGTGCCGGCTTGAGAATATTGGCAGCATCCATACTTCCGCCGCTCGTGCTTCCTGCCCCTACCATCGTATGGATCTCATCGATAAAGAGGATCGCCTTGGGTGTGTCAACCAGCTCCTTTATGATCGCCTTGAGCCGCTTTTCAAAATCACCCCGGTACTTCGTGCCCGCCACCAACGCGCCCATATCAAGGGCGAACACTTTCGAATCCTGCAAAATCGCAGGAACGCTTCCTTGCGAAATCTTCAATGCCAACCCCTCGGCGATCGCAGTTTTGCCGACACCAGGCTCTCCGACAAGCAGAGGGTTGTTTTTTTTCCTGCGGCAGAGTGTCTGCATCACCCGTTCGATCTCATGCGACCTCCCGACCACCGGATCTATTTTGCCCGATGCCCCAAGGGCTACCAGTTCAACAGCGAACTGCTCAAGAGCTGTTTCGCTTTTTTGCTCTTGGGGCGCTTGAGACGATGCGGATGAGTGCTGATGCGATATCACCTCAAGCACATCAACACGGTTGATCCCGGCTTTTTGGAGGAGATAGAGCGCATAGGAGTGCTTTTGCAAAAAAATAGCCGCAAGCATATCCCCGATCGTTGCCTCCCTTTTGCCTGAACTATGAATCTGCGTCATCATATCATTGATCGCCCGAGAGAGCGCCACCGTTTCATAGGGTTCTGTTGCCTCCTTGAGCGAGGGCATTGCCATATTGATATGGTTTGCGATCTCTTGAGTGATGCTCTCAGGGTTCACATCGAGTGCATTGAGGATATAGCGCCCCTCATCGCTTTGCAGAATCGACCAAAAAATATGCTCGAGCGTCAAATACTCGTGCCTATTCTCTTTGGCAAATATAACTGATTTTTTGAAAACATCATTGAGCGAAATACTTATCATTTACAGATCCTCTTCCATAGTAGCAAGCAGCGGAAATCCGTTCTGCTTGGCAAGCTGTTTGACCTGATCGGTCTTCGTTTGGGCTATCTCATGGGTGTAAACCCCACAAATCGCACTCCCTCTTTCATGGATCTTTATCATGATCCTCTCTGCCTCTTCATAGTTTTTATGAAAAAGTTTTATCAGTATATTGACCACAAAATCCATGCTCGTATAGTCGTCATTGTGAAGTATGACACGGTACATTGCCGGCTCTTGGAGCATAAGCTCTGTTCGAATCTCCTCTTTTGTCTTTGGCAAAATCACCCTCTCTTCAAAATCATTTTTTACTTTTTATGTTACTATCTTAGCTTAGATTTTACAAAAATTCAAGGATTTTAAGTGCAAATGCTCTTTGTCACTGCGACCGGCACCAATGTCGGGAAAACCTATGCCTCTTTACAACTCATAAAAGCGCTCAAAAGCAAAGGGCTCCGTGTCGGCTGCTGCAAACCCATCGAGACCGGTGTCGTCGGGACTCCTTTGGACGCCGCTGCGCTTTTGGACGCATGCCGACAAGGCAACAGCGCATTTGCATCACTTACGCCAAAAGATATCACCGCATACACCTTCGCACTCCCCGCTGCCCCCTATTGCGCCGACACCGATCACTCCATAGACCCTGCACAGATCATGCAAAAGATCAAATCTCTCCAATCTATGTCTGATTTTCTCATTATCGAAGGTGCGGGAGGGTTGATGGTGCCTATCACTCGGGACTATTTCATGATAGATCTTCTGCAAGATATCGGATGCAGCGCACTCCTCATCACTCCTAGCCATCTAGGCTGCATCAACGAAACTCTCCTGAGCATTGAGGCGCTCCAACGACGCAGCATCCCCTTCGAGTGGTGCGTCAATCTGCGTGAAGATGGTGAAATGTTCCGACAAACCACCCAGCCCTTTTATGATACATACTTTCAAAACTGGTGGAGCCTGCAGGATGGTTTGGAGCAGTTCGTCTCAAGAGTGTTGAAAAAAATACAATAGGAGACAAATTCCCTTCAGCAACTCCGCTCAACGCATCTTTTCTCCCATTTGGTATAATTATCCTCTAATATCC
>DZAQ01000001.1:7967-10057 GCA_022729615.1 Sulfurovum sp. | reverse complement strand
CAACTCCGCTCAACGCATCTTTTCTCCCATTTGGTATAATTATCCTCTAATATCCCGATAAAAGGTGAAACCATGCAGCATCTTATCGACACACCTGACCTTACCGATGCACAGCTTGCAGCTATTTTGGAGGATGCCAGAAGATTCAAGAGACAAAAGCCGATCACTCTGTTGCGCGACAAATTGATCATAACTCTTTTTTTTGAAAACTCCACACGCACACGAAGCTCTTTTGAGATAGCCGCCAAGAGGCTTGGAGCTGCCGTAGTGCATCTCGATCCCTCCACCTCTTCCACCAACAAAGGGGAGTCTTTGGAGGATACCTTCGCCAATCTCTGCGCTATGGATCCTGACGCGGTGATCATCCGACACTGGGAGAATGACGCACCGCTCAAACTCGCCGCCAAAGAGATGACCCCCGTCATCAATGCAGGAGCCGGAAGTTTCGCACACCCGACTCAGGCCCTTCTCGATCTCTTCACCCTGCAAGAGCACTTTGGCGATGTGAAGGGCAAAACCATCGCTATCGTAGGCGATATCGTCAGTTCGCGGGTAGCGAGTTCCGGTATCAAACTTTTGCAAAGAGCCGGAATGAATCTCCTGCTTGTAGCGCCGCCGGCCTTCATGCCCAAAAGCGATCTCCCCCAATATGAACGGCTTGAAGATGTACTTGATCAAGTCGATGCGGTCATGAGTCTCCGCGCCCAGCTCGAACGCCATAAAGCCCCTATTTTCGAGGACTACAATGCGTATGCCGAACACTACTGCCTTACACATGAGCGGCTGGGCGATCGACCGTTGCTCATACTGCACCCCGGACCCGTCATGCGCAACATCGATATCTCTGATGCGATGCTCGAAGATCCTCGCTGCAAAGTCCTCGACCAAGTCAAAAACGGCGTCTATGTCCGTATGGCTATTCTCAAATTTCTCTTGCTGGATAGATGAGTTCGACCGGCTGGTATGACCGCAAGGGCGGATTTGCCAAAATTACCGCATTAGGAGAGGAGAGGAGAGCCTTTCTCTTTCTCCTCTCTTACGATAAAGAGAAGATTTTTGTCCAGCCTCTCGATGAGCTTGATGCGGATATTCTCTACAAACTAGAATCCAAACGAAACTACTCTGCCGAGAGAACCCCTCCCTCCTGCACTCTCAAAAAGTCACCGCTCTCACCTCAGCAATACCGGCACGCCTACGAAGAGATCATCGAAGAGATCCGCTCAGGCAATACCTATCTGCTCAATCTCACCTTCAAAACACCCATCACGACCGATCTCACCCTCCAAGAGATTTTCATGCACGCAAAAGCCAAATTCAAACTCTACTTCAAGGGTGAATTTATCTGCTTCTCTCCCGAGCGCTTCATCGAGATCCACGGCACTGCCATCGCCGCCTATCCCATGAAAGGGACTATCGAGGCATCACTTCAAGATGCCAAGGAGCAGATACTCTCCGACCCCAAAGAGACGGCAGAACATGTGATGATCGTCGATTTGATGCGCAACGATCTGGGGATAGTCGGCGAGCATATCCGTGTCGAGCAGTTTCGCTATATCGACAAGATACAAGCCGGAGAAAAAGAGCTATTGCAAGTGAGCTCCAAGATCACCGCCACACTCTCACCCGACTGGCGAGATCACATCGGTCATATCCTCGACTCCCTCACACCCGCAGGCTCCATCACCGGCACACCCAAAAAGCGAACCATGGAGATCATCAAGAGGGTTGAAGAGTATGAACGGGGATTTTATACGGGTATTTTCGGTATTTTTGACGGAGATTCGCTGAGTTCTGCTGTGATGATCCGCTTTATAGAAGAGGAGCAGGGCAGACTCTACTACAAAAGCGGGGGCGGCATCACCATCGACAGCGACCCCGCAAGCGAGTATCAAGAGCTGATCGATAAAATCTACTTTCCTTTTTAGTCCATCCTTTTCAAATACTATTTACCATAAAAGACGAAAATTCGTCTTTGCGAGCGAAGCGCGGCAATCAATTCTATTTTGTCGTCTTCGGGCTTGACCCGGAGATCCACTGAAGAAGCAAAGAGCTGGATTCCTGCAAAGGCAGGAATGACGGGAATATGTCAT
>DZAQ01000001.1:0-7867 GCA_022729615.1 Sulfurovum sp. | reverse complement strand
TGAAGAAGCAAAGAGCTGGATTCCTGCAAAGGCAGGAATGACGGGAATATGTCATCACAAGCGTAGCGCGGCAATCTGATTTTCAGAAGTCTCCTTAAGCAAAATTCGCAAAGAGCGTAGAGAGATAGACGAACGACACACCGATAAGCGAGCCGATACCGGCCGAAAATATGAGAAAATACCTAGGATACCGTGCAAGCACAATACCCCCAATGGCTCCGACCAAGAGTCCGGCAATATGCGCGCTCATATCGATACCGGGCAATCCAAATCCAAGAGCAAGGTTGAGTCCGACAATGATCCCAAAATTTTTCAAAAGCGCACTTTTTTGTTCACCGGCCCTATTTGGAGCAAACAAAAGATATCCGAAAAGCGCCCCGAATATCCCGAATATCGCTCCGGAAGCCCCGATACTTACGGTATCCGGGTGGAAATAAACCGATGCCATAGCTCCTGCGAAACCGCTCAAAAAATAGAGCATCAGATACTCTTTTGCAGTGAAGAAAAGCTCCGAAGGGCGTCCTACGATGAAGAGTGAAACCATATTCATCAAAAGATGGATCATCCCGCCGTGCAAAAATATCGCAACCGCTATCCTCCGCCACTCCCCCTCCATAAAGACAAGCGGAGCATACAAGGCGCCATACGCCACCAGTATATCAGCGCTCATCTCTAGGGTCTCGCCGGTTGTCAAAATCAAAAAAAGATATACTAGGATATTGAGCCCGATGAGCGTGTAGGTCACTTTGAAGCGCTTATAATCACCAAACATTTGATGCTAGCCAAGCAGAGCCGCAGGCAGTATCACCCCATCCAGACCCATATCGGCATAGAGTTCGATACTGCTCTCATCAGTGATCTCCACTAAAATCTGCGTATCAAAAAGATAGTGCTGCGCGAGTTGCTGCACTCTTTGTGCGCTGTCCGCTGAAGCGACGATATAGTTCGCACCCAAGGCATGCGCCAAAAGCGCAGTCGTCACATCACCGGCTCTCACCGCAAACGAGATGCCCTCTTTTTGACAGTAATGCACCATCGCGATCTGCGCGGCAAGATCATCAAAAAGCAGTATCGATCCGGCAGGGGTGGAGGCGATCTCCTCTTGGCATTTCACTGCCGCAAATGATGGAGATTTGATCCACGGATGACCGAAAATTTTCATCCTCTCTTCTCCGCATCACTCTGCTGGCACTCTTTGGAGCAGTAGATCGTATCTTTGACGACAATGCTCTCTTTGTAGGTGACATAGGTGCCGCATTTGGCGCACTCCACAAGGGTATCTTGGTCTATCTTGCGCTTCTCCTCTTTGGAGAGAGCATCGTTTTTTTGCCCGCCAAATGTCGGCAATTTACCGCCGACCAGTTTATAGATCACGAAAAAGATCAACCCAAAAAGGATAATTTTAAGCACCATTTTCACTCTTCCTCATATAGAGATAATTTCTACGGTTTTTTTGTACTATATCATAAGTGAACTGATGGGACATCTCTTTGATCTCCTCAAAGACCCGCTCACCCTTATAGAAAAGATAGGAACTCGCGGCATCACTCAGATGATCCGTAAGTTCCAAAAGCAGCTTGGTATCAGTGACCGCGCGGGAGGTGATGAGCTCAAAAGGCGCGTGCTTGAGCGCTTCCACTCTCTTGGCTTCGACCCGCACATTCTCAAGTCCTAGATCCATCGCGGCATATTTGAGAAAGCTCATCCGTTTTTTGAGCGGTTCGGCGAGCGCCACCTCGCACTCAGGAAGCGCTATGGCGAGCACCAAACCTGGGAAGCCTGCCCCAGTCCCTACATCAAGGAGCGTATGCGGTTTTCGGATGAAGGTGAGCGGATAGAGGGAGTCGATGATATTTTGATCGATCGCTTTGATAGTTTTTGCTCCGGTGAGATTGTGCACGCCGTTCCACTCATGCAGCAGCTGCGCAAACCGCTCAAGTTTGACTGCCGCCTCATCCTCCAGCTCTATCGCCTCAGACTTCAAATCATCTTTCAACATATTTCATATCTCCAATGGTGTAGATCTAATCATCCAAAAGCTTCGCCGCCAAACTCTTGCCGGCACTAAAATCGCTCTTGCCGCTGCCAAGTTTCGGGATGGCTTCAACCAAAAGGATCGCGTGGGGAAGCATGAGCGGTTCAAGTCCCAACTGTGTCAATTTGGATTTCATAGAGGTGACCTCCTCTGCTCCTGCTACGAGCAAAACCACCCGCTCCCCCTTTTTCTCATCGGGCAAAGCCACTGCCATCAGCTCCATCTCCGGCGCATTTAAAAGTCCCTTGATGCGCTCCTCGACCGCTCCCAAAGAGACCATCTCTCCTCCAAGCTTGGCAAACCGCGAGTAGCGATCGACGATAGTGAGGAACCCATCCTCATCGATATGCCCCTTATCGCCCGTCTTGTACCAGCGCAGCCCATCAAGCTCGACGATCGCCGATGCAGTGCGCTCTTCATCTCCGAGGTAGCCAAGCATCACCTGTGCTCCGCCGATAAGTATCAAGCCGTCTTGATCGCTCTCAAGCTCTTCGAGCGTTTCGGGATCGACGATCCTATAGACGGTTCCGGGCAGCGGCATTCCTACGGTGCCGACTCTATTGCCCTGCTGTACGCTGAAGGTATTGGTCTCGAGCACATCAGGCAGATTGACACCCGCTACAGGCGCGGACTCCGTCACCCCATACCCCTCCAAGATCTCCCGTTTGAACTTCTCTTCAAAAGCGCTTTTGACGAAGGGGTCGAGCTTCTCCGCGCCTGCCACAACGATGCGAAGAGAGTCGAACATCAACGGCTTGATCTTGCTGCTTTTGGTATAGATTCGGTAAAAGGTAGAGGTTCCGAACATCACGCTCGCCTTGTAGCGCGCCACACTTCTGCCGACTCCTTGCGTATCCGTGGGGTCCGGATAGCATACCATCGGGATGCCGTGCACCATCGGAAAAAGCGTACTTACCGTCAATCCAAATGCATGGAAAAGCGGCAGCGTCGAGAGCAGGACATCCTCCTCTTGGACATTGAGCACATCAAATATCTGCGCCATGTTTGCCATGAGGTTACGGTGGGTCAGCATCACCCCTTTGGGCTCCCCCTCTGAACCGCTGCTAAAGAGGATCGCGGCGACATCATCGACACTGCGCCTCGCAAGATAGAGCCGCTTGAGCGCAAATGCCGGAAGAAATTTTGCCTGCACCCAAGCAGCCAGCAGCTCATATCTACTCATCCCCTCTTTGACCGCCTCAAGATCCACTATCCTGATCCCCTCGAAGAGCGCGTCCGTATCGATCCCTTTTGCTTTGAGCTTCACCAAGAAACGAGAAGCGGTATAGATAGACCCGATCTCGCTCTTTCGGAGTGCGGCACGCAGACTGAGGGCCGAAGCGGTAAAGTTGAGGTTGACCACCTCTTTGCCCGCCATCAAAGCTGCCATATTGATCACCGCCCCGGCGCTGCTTGAGGGCATCAATATCCCTACTCGCGGCTCTTTGACTCTTTTTACTTCTCTGGCAAAAAGCAAAGTTCCGGCAAGCATTTGCATATATGAGAGCTTCTCCCCGCTCCCCCCATCGACACTGCAGTATGCCGATGGGGATCTTTTGGCGGTTGTGATCCATTGCTCCCCTATTGTCGGCAGTAAAGCCGTGTATTGATCCCAAGCCGTATAGGAGAGTTCAAAGACCTTTTGCTTGACCTCTTCAGCCTTTGATGCGATATTCATGCTCTTGCCAAACGCGATGATCACGCCGTTGCGCTGCCTGCTTCTCAACTCCTTGAGTCTTGCCGAAGATCTCGAGAGAGGATCCCCCCAGAGCCCTCGGAGATAAAACGGAATGATCACCGCGTCACTCGTGCCCACCATACGCTCAAAGCCCTTCTTGAAGGCTCCCAGCTGTCCGTTTCGGCTGATAGCCCCCTCTGGGAAGAGGCACACCACTTCACCGGCATCAAGATATCTCTCGACCTCCAAAGCCGCCTGCTTCACTGCCCGTGATGAGATCGGTATGACGCCGAAATAGTCCAAAAACCGCTTCCAGTACCAGCGCTCATAGATAGATCGCTCCATCACGAAACGCACCGGACGGGGCACCGCCATCTGCACCAGCGCCCAATCAGCCCAAGAGATGTGATTGCCCAGCAGCAGCACGCCTCCGTTTTGGGGGAGATGCTCGAAATTCAAAACTCTCAGCCGGAAACGCACCGAAACAAGCGAAAGGATCATAAACTGCACGAAAGACTGCGGTATTTTGCGAAGCACATAGAGTGTCCCTATGAGCGCTATGAGAAACATCAGATAAAAGAGTCCGACACTCCCGAAACCTGCCAGCGCAAAGAGTACCGTCATCCCCAAAAAGGAGAACATCGTCACATTTTGCACAAAGTTATTTCCTGCCAGCACCATGCCGAGCTCATGCTCCCTGCTATGGTACTGGATGAGTGCATTGAGCGGTACGATGAAGAGTCCCGATGCGATACCGAAGAAGAAAAAGTTGAGCGTCAGAGAGAGCGGGTTCGTCAACTGCGGCAGCATCAAAAGCGAGAGTGTGATCCCGATCGCCCCAAAGGGTATCGTACCGATCTCCACATAGTTGCGCGATACCCTCCCTGCGATGATCGATCCTGCCACTATCCCCAGTCCGGAGATAGCCATCATCCCCTGCACCCAAGCGGCATTGGAGATATGCAGTGTCCCTTTGGCATATTCGGGGAAACTTGCCAGCACCACTTGCGAAACGCCCCAAAAGATGGAGAGACCTATGATGGAAATAAAGATAACCTCTTTGCGTCCAAGCATTTTCAGATTGTTTCGCAGATAGGAACCATGAAAGTATTTTGATAGATCAAATTGCTTTTTGCTTTCTATGTGTGTATTTGGCAGCCTAAATGCCATCCAAAACTCTATCAGCGACCCCAGCACCAAGAGCCACCCTAGTGGGGCTATCTGCCGTACTATCTCTTCGGTAGTGCTGAAAGTTTTCCCATCCAGCCGCTGCTCGAACAAAATCGAATAGAGAAATATCCCGCCAAGGATCGAGAGGGTCGTTGCCGCCTGCACGACCCCATTGCCCATCGTGATATATCTCCCTCCGACAAGCTCTTTGATATAGCCGTATTTGGCAGGGGAGTAGATAGCCGATTGGGCTGCCAGCAAAAAGGTCATCGCAAACGCCGCTTTGAATGCCCCCATATAGTAGCACAGCGTGATCAGCAGCGTGATAATGACCGCGACAAGCGCAGAGATTCGCATCACCCTGCTTTTGGAGTAGCGATCCGCCAAAAATCCCGATGGTGAAAAGAGGAGGATAAACGGAAGCAGTATCAGCCCGTTGACGATAGCCGTCAGTATGATCTGCGTCTGACCGTCATATATCTTGAAGACGCTGTTTTGGATGATGATCTTATGTCCTAGGTCGGTAAAGGCATTGAGAAAAACGACGATGACATAGGGCAAAAAGCCTTTGATTTTCCAGATACTCTCTTGCATCCGCTTCCCCTTATGTGATAAAGTCACTGTCCCTTAGGCTTTTGGCATCGGGATTGCGCCTGATTTTGAGCTCCATATCCAGAGGCTCCGCCCCCTCGGGCATCTGCGGCGAGGCTGCCATCCAGTCACGAAGCCCCTCCCCGGAGCGCATGAAGATATGAAACCCATTCTCATGCAGCCCCATCCGTACACTTGCCGCGATCGAGTAGGTCGTGAGGATCGCATCGTCGCGCATCAGCGATCGGATCTCTCCGAAATACTCTCTCGTCCAGAGCAGAGGATTGCGTTTGGGGCTGAAGGCATCTTGATAGACGATGTCAAACCGCTGCTCCAGTTTCGGCAAAATAGCGCGCGCATCGCCTATCGGGATCTCTATGCGAAACTGTTCATCCTCATAGAATTGCTCTTTGCTGAGCGCTTGGATGATGGGTTTCAGAGCTTCGAATTCCGGCGGATAGGGGAAGTCTGCCAGACTCCGGACGAGTTCTAGATCCATCTCCGGTGCGATTATCTCTATCTTGGCAGAGAGTCCCCTATTTTTGACATAGGCAACCGTTGCGAGCGTATTGTACCCAAGCCCGAAGCAGATGTCGAGGATGGTGAGCTTTTGGGCTTCACTCTTCCACCCAAAGGCGCTCAGCACATGCTTTTGCATCGTCTCACGCAGCGCACCGTCACGAGAGCCATGGTATGCCTCTTCAAATTCGCTTGAGTAGAGCGTCTGTGAGCCGTCATCAGTGATAAGAGGACTTTTTACCCCTCTGCGCGACTCATTATACATCCGCCAAACTCATATGCCCGCTTCGTCAAGCTCTTTAAATTTGAAAGCCTCCATGATCTCCTCGATCGTCTCCTCTTGGCGGCGCACAAGCACCATCATCCCCTCTTCCATAAACTCCAGATAGTTCTCGAACCTGTTTTCCAAGATGATGAAATCAGCCCATGCCTCTGCGCTCTGCTCTCTTGTGTCATAGAAGCTGACCGTGCGCGTCTCCCCCTCTTCGAAGTGCACCAGCGCCCACTTTGAGAGATTGATCACCTGGGTGATCCGGGAGAGTGTGGCATCGCTGCCGTCCACAGGTATCCAGATCAGCATCTACGCTTCGCCTAGCAGTTCATCGGAGAGCTTCAACTCCCTGTTTCGCATCACCCCTATACCTCTCTCCAATACAGTTCGCGAGATCTCTTGCGCCTCATCAAGCGAATGCATCTCACAAGTACCGCACTGATAGACATTGAGCTCCGGGATCTCCTCAGCGCTTTTTACCTCCAGCACATCACGCATCGACTGCTGCCACGCTTTGGCGACCTGCTTCTTGGATGGCTCGCCCAAAAGCGACATATAAAAGCCCGTTCTGCACCCCATAGGCGAGATATCGATGATCTCTACTTTTTTGCTATTGAGGTGATCGCGCATGAAACCGGCGAAAAGATGCTCGAGCGTATGCACTCCCTTCTCGGAGAGCTGCTCCTTGTTGGGCAGACAAAAACGCAGATCATACACTCTGATCGCATCCCCCTTGGGTGACTTCATCTTCTTGGCGACACGCACAGCAGGGGCGGTCATACGGGTATGATCCACTTTGAAACTATCTAGTAATGGCATAAAAATCCTTTGTTTTTATATGATTATAGCGATTTTGATTGAGAATTCCAAAACCGCGAGCGGCTATTTGATATACTCTTCACAAAACGCTTTGCTTGTAAGCAGTCGTATCTCTTTGCTCACAAATCTTTCATCATTGGAGATGATCAGGCCGCATTTGGATTTTTTCGCCAAAACAGACTGCAAAGTATCCTCAAGATCACTATAATCGCTATCGCTCAACATGAGACTGCAGCTCTCCTCTACCTCTTTGTTGGAAAACTCTATGATTTTGAGTGTTTTGGAGATGTTTTGTATGTTTTTAAGCGCTTGATACTTATCTTCTCTTGAGTTGATATAGTAGATCGTAGTGATGAGATCGCAACTTGTGAAAATCTGAGCATGCGCAAGCAGATATTCGTATGCTTTGACACTCTGCACATGAAATCTCCGTTCATTATTGTATATATCCAAAAAAATATTCGCATCCAAAAAGACCCTCATATCCGACTCCCCATCTCCTCTTTGATAGACTGAATAGTTATTTCATCTCCAATCAGCCCATTCATGCATCCTACGATACTTCGGAATGCCTCCAGCTTCTCCTGAACCGAGTACTCTTGATACTTCTGCTCTATCATATTTTTGATCACATCCGTCTGGGTCATATTTTGTTTTTTGGCTATCTCTTCGAGGTGTCTTGCTATCTCATCATTGAGAAGAAAATTCTTTCTTACGGTCATGATCTGCTCCTACATATATATTTGTATGTATTGTACTCTATGTATATTGGATTGTCAAGCCG
>DZAQ01000024.1 GCA_022729615.1 Sulfurovum sp. | reverse complement strand
GATGATTTTAAGAGGGTGTAGGTGAAGGGGATACTTCAAGCCGTTTGGAATTTTCTCTTATGAATATATAGATTCGCCACTTAAGGAATGTTGTACTAAAATGCTCACAAAATCTTGAAAATCCTTAAGGGTTTTCAAAATTGTAGAGTTTAGAGTATAATTCTAGTTTATATGGTCAATACACTGATAGTTTTAGGTAAAATATCAGTGAAGTTTGCCGGTTGAGCTTTTTTTAAACTTCAAAATATAGATTAAAGTCTATTTGAAGATTCAAAAAGGCTCGATAGAGATGAATTGTCCTTATTGGAGTGTTGATTGGCAATATCAATACAATGCCGAAAAGTACTCTTCAGACTCTAAAGACTCTTTAACTCAAAATGAGGATATCATAGAATGAACAACGCAAAAATAGCGCTGATTGGATTGGGTTATGTTGGTTTGCCATTGGCACACGCATTTAGCGAAAAGTATGAGGTCGTTGGTTTTGATATCAATGCCGATCGTATCAATGAACTCAACAGCGGTCATGACAGAACACTCGAACTCGATGAAGATCAGATGAAAGAGGCGCTTGCGCACGGTATGAAATTCACTACAGACCTCAAAGAGATTGCCGGGTGTAATGTCTATATCGTAACCGTGCCGACACCAATCGATGGCTCCAACCGTCCCGATCTGACACCATTGATCAAATCCTCGCAAAGTGTCGGGAGTGTTCTCAAAAAAGGCGATATTGTCATCTATGAATCGACAGTCTATCCCGGTGTGACCGAAGAGATCTGCGTACCTATCCTCGAGAAGGCATCCGGCTTGGTTTTCAATAAAGATTTCTTCGCAGGCTATTCTCCGGAGCGTATCAATCCGGGCGACAAAGAGCATACCGTCAAAAAAATCCTCAAGGTAACTTCCGGATCAACACCCGAGATCGCTATCAAGGTGGATGATCTCTACAAAAGCGTCATCACGGCAGGGACACACTTGGCATCCTCTATCAGGGTGGCAGAAGCCTCCAAGGTCATCGAAAATACTCAAAGGGATGTCAACATCGCCCTCATGAACGAGTTGGCGCTTATCTTTGATACAATGGGTATCGACACCAATGATGTCATCCAGGCAGCAGGTACCAAGTGGAACTTTATCAAGCTCACTCCGGGTCTTGTGGGCGGTCACTGCATCGGAGTTGACCCCTACTACCTCACCTACAAAGCCGAAGAGCTTGGCTACAAGCCAAACCTCATCCTCGGCGCTAGACTGATCAACAACGGTATGGGCAAATATATCGCCGAAAAGACCGTCAAGCAGATGATCATACATGATAAAAGAATCAAAGATGCAGAGATTCTGATTCTTGGGGTTACCTTCAAAGAGGATTGTCCCGATATCAGAAATACTAAAGTTGTTGATATTGTCAGTGAACTCAAAGCCTATGGATGCAAGGTGGACATCTATGATCCGTGGGTAAATTCCGAAGAGCTTGAGCACCATTACAATCTCTCCATTATCGACAATCCGTTTGAAAATGAGAAAAAATATTATGCCATCGTGGTTGCCGTAGCCCATAAGGAGTTCAGAGAACTTTCCGGGGAGGAATATGAACGGATCTCTACCCCATCGCCGGTCATCATGGATGTCAAAGGCATAGTGACCAACCCGAGCTGGAGACTCTAATGAAAAATTTTGCACTTATCGGAGCGGCGGGCTATATCGCTCCTAGACACATGAAAGCCATCAAAGAGACAGGTAACAATCTTGTAGCGGCATTTGACCCCTATGACGGTATCGGGATCATGGACAGCAATTTCCCGCAAGCCTATTTTTTCACAGAGTTTGAGCGGTTTGACAGCTTCATAGACCAGTGGCACAGAACACAAGAGAAAAAAATCGAATACATAGCGATCGCTTCACCCAACTACCTCCACGAGAGCCATATCAGATCAACTCTCAAAAACGGCGCCCATGCGATTTGCGAAAAACCGCTTGTGCTCAACCCAAAAGAGATAGATCAACTCCAAGCTATAGAACAGGAGACGGGCAAAAAGGTATATACGATTTTACAGCTCAGACTGCATGACTCCATCATCGCCCTCAAAAACAAAATCGCCAAAGAGCTTGAAGCTAACCCCGACAAAGTATATGATCTTGATCTTACCTACCTCACAAGCAGAGGAAAATGGTACTTTACCTCATGGAAAGGCAATGAGAACAAATCCGGCGGCATTGCCTCCAATATCGGCGTGCACTTTTTTGATATGATCTCTTGGATATTCGGTCCTGTTGAGGAGAGTGTTGTCCACCTCAAGCAGCCCGATGCAAATGCCGGATATATGAGGCTCAAAAATGCGACCGTGAGATGGTTTTTGAGTGTCAACTATGACTATATCCCGGAAGATGTCAAAGCGTCAGGCAAGACCACATACAGAAGTATCAAGGTTGACGGTGATGAGTTTGAATTTAGCGAAGGCTTTACGGATCTGCACACCAGAAGCTATGAAGATATCCTCAATGGCGGGGGTTTCGGACTCGAAGAGGCTAGAAATTCTATCAATATCGTATCGCGGATAAGAGGTCAAGCTCCGATCGGACTCCAAGGAGAGTACCATCCGTTTTGCAAGAAGGTTCTTGGATAATGGCTCTCTATTTTGCACATGAATCATGCTATATAGATGACAATGTCCAGATCGGAGAGGATACAAAAATCTGGCACTTCTCCCATATCATGTCCCATACCGTGATCGGGGAGCACTGCTCTTTTGGTCAAAATTGTGTCGTGGGTCCCAAGGTGACTATCGGCAGCGGCGTCAAAGTACAAAACAATATCTCCATCTATGAGGGTGTCGAGGTAGAGGATGATGTCTTCCTCGGACCCTCGATGGTCTTTACCAATGTGATCAACCCAAGAGCTTTCATCCAAAGAAAAGAGGAGTTTAAAAAAACCCTCCTCAAAAAAGGATGCTCTATCGGCGCCAACGCAACCATCGTCTGCGGGATCACAATCGGCGAATATGCACTCATCGGAAGCGGCGCTGTAGTCAACAAGGATGTCCTGCCCTATGCCCTGATGGTGGGTGTGCCGGCGAGACAGATCGGGTGGGTCAGCAGAGCCGGCAACACCCTTGAGTTCAACAATGAAAATATTGCGGTTGATCCGTTTGACAATACACAATACAAGATCATCAACAATCAATTGGAGGCAATGTGATATGCAGATAGACTTCGCGAATTTACAGTATCAGTACCAACTCTACAAAACAGAGATAGATGAAGCGATGCAAGCGGTATTGGACAAATCTGATTATATTATGGGCAGTGCCGTGACCGAGCTTGAGCGGTCACTTGAGTCATTCACGGGCGCCAAACACGCTATCACTTGCGGCAACGGCACGGATGCCCTGCTCCTTGCCATGATGGCGCTGGATATCCAGCCGGATGATGAGATCATCACGACACCCTTCACCTTCATAGCAACAGCAGAGACTATCGCATTTATGAAAGCGAAGCCTGTTTTTGTCGAAATAGATGAGAAGACATACAACATAGACCCCTCCAAGATAGAGGCGGCTATTACCAAGAAAACAAAAGCCATTATGCCCGTAAGTCTCTATGGACAGCCTGCCGATATGGATGCCATTCAAGCGATTGCCGATAAGTACGATCTCAAAGTCATCCTCGATGGAGCGCAAAGCTTCGGGGCGACATACAAAGGCAAAAGTGACAGCGCGCTTGGCGATATCTCCACCACATCGTTTTTCCCGGCAAAACCGCTCGGATGCTTCGGTGACGGCGGAGCGCTCTTCACCAATGATGACCACTTAGCGGCCAAACTTAGATCGCTGAGAATCCACGGACAGACCAAACGCTACCACCACCAATACATCGGGATGGGTGGTCGAATGGATACGCTGCAATGCGCTATCGTCAATGTAAAACTCAAATACTACGCAAAGGATTTGGCGCTTCGTCAAGAGGCAGCGGCCAAATACTCCAAGGCGCTCGAAGGAAAAGATTTGATTTTGCCTTTTGTGCAGAGAGATTTGACCTCATCGTACGCGCAATACAGCATCAGAGTGAAAAACCGCGACACTCTCCAAGAGAGCCTCAAGGAGCATGGTGTCCCGACTGCCGTGCACTATCCGATGCCGCTGCATCTGCAAGAGTGTTTTGGCTATCTGGGTCTTCAAAAAGGTGATTTCCCGATCTGCGAGGCGGTGAGTGATGAGATCCTCTCTTTGCCGATGAATCCCTACATAAGCGACGAAGAGATCGCTTTTGTTGCAAGTCAACTCAAATAGTTTGCTGCGTATGGACAATTGAGTCTCGGTACGCTGCAGGATGAAAAAAGATTTTATTCTTACTTTTCTGGCTCAATTGATTATTCTATTCAGCGGTTTGGCCGTCTTCAAATTGGCGATAGTCGCATTTGGGGAGGCTGGGTTTTCTGAATTTTCCCTCATGAAGAGAAACTCCACCTATCTCTATGCTTTTGTGATCCTCGGACTGAGCGTTGCTATCCCGAAATTTATCGCTATGGAGAGAGGGGCAAAATCCGGCGACGAGAATAGTGCTTTTTTGGCATCTTTGATCGTCATGCTCTGCTCTCTAATGGTAACCGGTCTGCTTTTGGGACTTTTTGAGGAGCAAATCTCCTACTTGCTCTTTGGAGACCGAAGTTTTGTTCGTCTGCTCTATCCGCTCTTTGTCTCCGTCATAGGGCTATCACTCGGGACAATGGTCTATGCCTACTATCGCGGAAAAATGCTTTTCAACTACTCCAATCTTGTGCAAATTTTGAATTTGGGCGTTATTCCTCTGGTTGTTTTTCTATTTTCCGAGAATATCGAGCAGCTCTATTTGTATATGGGACTTTTGATGTCGCTATTGAGTCTTATACTTTTGACGCAAATTTTTTTGAGCCAAAAATTTGAACTTCAGAGGGTCAAAGATTTTATTCCCAAAGTTTTCATCTATGGACTGCAAAGGCTCCCTGCGGATTTCGGTATCGCATCTCTAATAGCCCTGCCTGCTATCTTTGCAGCACATTCAGAGGGGTTTGTCACTGCCGGGTATGTCGCCTTTTCTGTTTCGCTCCTCAGCCTGAGCGGTCAAGTCGTAGCCCCCATTGGTCTCGTGATGCTCCCAAAGATCAGCCATCTGCTGGGAGAGAAAAATTTTACGATGATTCGGCACTATGTCAAAAAACTCCTCCTTATTTCACTCTTTGTTGCCCTCTTTGGTACTGTGATCTATCAGCTCTTCGCCAAAGAGATTTTGAGCCTCTACCTAGGCAGCGCCATCACGCCGGAGTTGGTCGATATAAGCAAAAATATACTCTGGGGAGCCCTTTTCTATCCCCTCTATGTCACCCTAAGAAGCGTTGTTGATGGCTACTATGACCGCGCATACAACACCATCTCTATATTTGCCGCCTTGATTTTATTTGTAGTGCTCTTTTTTGCTGGCACAAAGGTTCATTTCGCCCTCAATGCCGCGCTTGCCTTGCTGGCGCTGATGACGCTCTACTTTATCAAGCCACTGCTCATGAGGGTCAAATCATGAATTTTCATCAAATCGAAAAATATCTGCTCATAGATATCATCGGAGCGATACTCTTCAAGATTGTTTTGGACTGCTCCTATATCAGTTTTGTTGAACCGATGTACGACTACAAAGGGTTTTATCTCGATTTTGATCTTATCAAATATACTTTGGGGTGGATGGTCTATCTGCTGCTTTTTATGCTCCTCTATAGACACAAAAACCATCTGCTCTCCATGACACTGTTTATCTCCTTTTTGATACTGATCGTCCCTACGATCACCCTCTTTTCGCTGCGAAATGAGTCTTATGGAGACTTTTATGCCATCGTCCTGCCTTATGCTTTGATGCTGCTTGGCATTGCGACTCAGAGGGTTCGGATATACTATCTGCCTTACGGCAAACAGATCGCGATCGGGATTGCTATGCTTATGGTGGGTATTGTATTTTTTCACTATCTCCGCATTGTGGGATTTGACCATATCAATTTTGATTTGAGCAAAGTCTATGAGCTCAGAGGAAGCGACATCGGCAAGGCGAGTGAAGCAGGTATTTATGGGTATCTCAACTCATGGGTTACCAAAGTATTCAATATTTTTCTGATCGCTATTGCCCTTCTTCGCAGAAAATACTTTCTGGTTTTTCTATTTGTTTCAATTCAGATTCTCCTCTTTGGCTTTTCAGGACATAAGTCCGTACTCTTTTCGCTGGTACTGCTTGTCGGTCTGTTTTTTGTGGACAAAATCAAGCACCAAACCACAGTGATTCTCTATGGCTCCATCGCCTTGGTCGCTTTGGCGCTTCTGTATTTTCAACTCCTTGGAGAGCTGATGCTCCCCTCCATCTTGATCAGACGCGCATTTTTCGTCCCTGCTGATCTCAATTATATCTATTTTGACTTTTTCTCATCGACCGATTTTATCTATTGGTCTCATAGCATTTTGAAAAATATTTTCACCTACCCTTATGAAACGATGCCCGTATATGTCATCGGCGATTTTTTGGGATACCCCGAGATGGCTGCAAATACCGGGATTTTCGGCACCGGCTATATGCATTTTGGGATCTTGGGCATACTGCTCTATCTCTTTGTCGCGACACTGCTGATCAACCTCGTACAGCAGCTGCATACACTCCCCTACTGGGTGATCAACGCGGTTGTGCTGATGCCTTTTATTTCGATATTTCTCAGTGCCGATCTGCCGACAGCGCTGCTGACACATGGTCTGTTTGTGAGTATAATACTGCTCTATCTCTATAGCTCACCACACCAAAAAGAGAGGTACTCATAAAGTGAAAACAACCAAAATTACCCATCTAACCTCCGCGCACCCGAGGTACGACACGAGAATTTTCATCAAAATGTGCAGCTCGCTTGCCAAAAACGACCATTATGATGTCAGCTTAATTGTGGCAGACGGCAAGGGCGATGAGACCAAAAACGGCGTCAAAATAGTTGACAGCGGCGCGAAAACAGGCGGTCGTATCTCACGCATGACCGGCACCGTACAAAAAGTTTTTGAGAGAGCCAAAGAGCTCGATAGCGACATCTATCATCTTCATGATCCCGAACTCATACCCGTCGGGCTTAAGCTCAAAAAAATGGGCAAAAAGGTCATTTTTGACGCGCATGAAGATCTGCCCAAACAACTGCTGAGCAAACCTTATCTCAATAAATTTCTCCTCACTCTACTCTCCAAGGCTTTTGCGCTCTTTGAAAAATTGACATGCAAAAAATTTGATATGATCATCACGGCAACCCCCTATATTAGAGAGAAGTTTTTGGAGATCAACAAAAATAGCGTAGATATCAAAAATTATCCCATCATCGAAGAGCTGCACAACGATGTCGCGTGGGGCAGCAGAAAAGATGAAGTGTGCTATATCGGCGCCATTGCCCAGAGCAGAGGTATCAAGGAGATCGTCAAAGCGATGGCGCTCATAGATGGAGCAAGACTCAATCTCGCGGGGAATTTCATCGAAAAAGCCGTAGAGGAGGAGGTGAAAGGATACGAGGGTTGGGCCAAGGTCAATGCGCTCGGTTTTTTGGGCAGAGAAGAGATAGCGGAGATTTTAGGCAGATCCAAAGTGGGTCTTGTGACGCTCCGTCCTTTGCCCTCCTACCAAGAGGCGCTCCCTATCAAAATGTTTGAATATATGCTCGCGGGACTCCCCGTCGTCTCATCTGATTTCCCGCTCTGGAGAGAGATAGTAGAGCAGAGCCGTTGCGGCATCTGTGTCAATCCGCTCGATCCCAAAGAGATAGCTGACGCGATCAAACAGATCCTTGCCAACCCTGAAAAATCTGAAGCGATGGGGCAAAACGGGAAAAAGGCCGTACTTGAAAGATACAATTGGGGAGCCGAGGAGAAGAGACTCTTTGAGGCATATCAAAATCTCATAGCGGAGAGAGTGCGTTGAATATCTGGATACTCAACCACCACGCGCTCACTCCGGATATGGGCGGGGGGACTAGACACTATGATTTCGCGAAAGTACTTACAAAAAGAGGTCACAAGGTAACCGTCATAGCCTCAAGTTTTCACTACTCCAAATATAAAGAGATGCGGACATATGGTGACAAAGAGTATCTTCAGGAGTCATATAACGGAGTTGATCTTGTCTGGATCAAAACTCCGCCCTATTTCGGAAACGGAGCAAGCAGGGTCAAGAGCATGCTCAGCTACACCTATAGGGTGATGAAGTATATCCCTGCTTTGCGCCTGGAAAAACCCGATATCATCATCGGCTCCTCGGTGCATCTCTTTGCGGTCTGGGCTGCCTATAGACTCTCAAAACGCTGCCATACTCCATTTGTGATGGAGGTGCGCGACCTCTGGCCTCAGACGCTGATCGATATGGGTATCTCCAAATGGCACCCATTTATCCTTCTGCTCGGATGGCTTGAGAGATACCTCTATCGCAAGGCCGACACAATCATTACGACTCTACCGTATGCGCATAACTATATCGCCAACTATGTGCCGCGAGAAAAAATCACATGGATATCCAACGGAATCGACCTCTCTACCATCCCCTATATCCCCAAAGAGAAGAAGGATACGCTTACCGTAACCTATACCGGTTCGATCGGCGTGGCAAACAACATGGAACTCCTCATCGAAGCGGCTCAAAAATTACGCGCTCATACAAATATAATTTTTAGAATCATAGGAGACGGGGCAGAAAAAGAGAGGCTCAAAAATCTTGTAGCGCACCATTCCCTCTCAAATATCTCTATCGAAGCTTCCGTACCCAAAACAGAGGTCGCTCAAATCCTCATACAGAGTGATGTTCTCTTTTTGAGCCTCAAAGACTCCCCGCTGTACAAATATGGCATCAGCCTCAACAAACTCTTCGACTATATGGCTGCCGGCAGAGTGATCATTTTCGCAGGAGATGCCCAAAACAACCCCATCAAAGATGCCGATGCCGGCTTCACCATCAAGCCAGACGATAGCGGTCTGCTGGCAAAAACCATCTTGGAAGTTTACAATCTGCCTCAAGAGGAGCGCCTCGAGATAGGAAGAAAGATACGAAAATATGCCGAAGAGAACTACTCTATTGAGTTACTAGCAGGCAGACTTGAAAAAATCCTGAGAGAGGAGATAGATAATAAAAATGGCTAAAAGACTCTTTGATACCATCCTGGCACTCTGCTTGATAGTGCTGTTTTCACCGATCTATATCGTGGTCAGCTTGCTGATTTTATGGAAAATGGGGCAGCCCATCCTCTTCAAGCAGCAAAGACCCGGCTTGCACGGCAAAATATTCGGTATCTATAAATTTCGCACTATGACCAACGAGCGAGATAGCGAAGGCGCACTTCTGCCCGATGAACAGAGGCTGATTGGCGTAGGGAAATTTATCCGAAGCACGAGCCTCGATGAGCTCCCGCAGCTTTTCAATGTACTAAGAGGCGAGATGAGTTTTGTGGGTCCCAGACCCCTCTTGATCGAGTATCTGCCGCTTTACAACGAAAGACAAAAAAAGCGCCACGATCTCAAGCCAGGCATCACGGGCTGGGCGCAAGTCAATGGGAGAAATGCGATATCGTGGGAGCAGAAATTCGAGTATGATCTCTGGTATGTGGAGCATCAATCCTTTTGGCTTGATATAAAGATACTCTGGATGACATTTCTCAAGGTCATACACCGAAGCGATATCAGCTCAAGCACAAGCGCTACGATGGAGAAATTCAGAGGGTCGAAAGAGTGAAATCGATATATATTTACGGTGCGAGCGGGCATGGGCTGGTGGTGGCTGAAATTGCAGCGGCTTGCGGCTACAGTGATATTGTCTTCATCGATGACGGAGAGAATCCCTATCTTTGCTTTGAAGAGATCAAAAAAAATCGTGACATCCCTATAGCCCTAGGAGTAGGAGTCAACTCTGTCAGAGCCAAACTTTTTGACAAAGTCAAAGAGAGCGGTTTTCAAATCGCAACTCTGATACACCCAAGCGCGGTCATTTCTCCAAGCGCGGCTATCGGCGAAGGCACTGTCGTGATGCCCAATGTAACGGTGAATGCAAAAGCAGTGATAGGCGATGGGGTTATCCTCAATACCGGCTGCATCATCGAGCATGAGTGCGTCATAGGCGAATTTGCCCATATTTCACCCAATGCGGCTCTGGCTGGAGCCGTAAAAATAGGAAAACGTACCCATATCGGCATAGGTTCTAGTATAATTCAGGGTATAATTATAGGAGAAAATTCCATCATCGGTGCCGGCTCAACCATCGTGAGAGATATTGGTTCTTGCAAAAAGGCATACGGAAATCCATGCAGAGAGATTGAGGATATAATATAATGAATAAACGAATCTTTTTGAGCGCTCCGCATATGAGCGGAAATGAACTCAAATATATCGAAAAAGTATTTGAAAGCAACTATATAGCGCCCCTTGGCGAGTATGTCAACAAATTTGAAGAGAGTATCAAAAATTACACAGGCGCGCCAAATGCTCTCGCTGTCACCAGCGGTACTGCCGCTATCCATCTGGCTCTGCGGGTTCTTGGTATCGGCGCGGGAGATGATGTGCTCGCTTCAACATTTACCTTTATCGGCTCCGTCAATGCCATCCTCTACCAAGGAGCAAATCCGGTTTTTATAGATAGCGACAAGGAGAGCTGGAATCTCTCCCCAAAGCTGCTCAATAAATATTTATGCGAATGCGAAAAGAGACCAAAAGCCTTGATAGTCACGCATCTCTACGGCATGAGCGCAGATATTCAAAAGATAGCGGATATTTGCAGGCTTCACGGAGTCTATCTCATAGAGGATGCCGCTGAATCGTTGGGGGCGACTTTTGACGGCAAGCACACAGGCACTTTTGGAGACTTTGGCATCTATAGCTTCAACGGCAACAAGATTCTCACCACCTCCGGCGGCGGGATGCTGGTTTCAGGCGATCGTGATTGGATCGAGAAAGCCAAATTTTATAGCACGCAGGCAAAGGAGCCTTTTATCCATTATGAGCATTTGGAGTATGGATACAACTACCGCATGAGCAATGTCCTTGCCGCTATCGGTGTCGGTCAGATGGAGGTCATCGAAGAGCGGGTTGCCAAAAAGAGAGAGATCTTTGAGTGGTATAGAGAGTTTTTGGGCGACAATGACGAGATAGAGTTTATGCCCGAACTCCCCGACAGCAGGGGAAACAGGTGGCTTACCGCGATGACTTTTGCCCATGCCGACCATAGCGTCATCATGGGAGCGCTCGAAGAGGCAAATGTCGAAAGCAGACCGCTTTGGAAGCCGATGCATATGCAAAAACTCTTTGAAAATTCAAAGCGTCTCGTTGACGGCACAAGCGAAGAGCTCTTCCAAAAAGGACTCTGTGTCGCGAGCAGCACGACCATGACCAAAGAGGATGTCAAACAAATCTCGACCATTATCCTCGAAAATATCTAAATGAATATCAGCAAACGACTCCTCAACTATCTTGTCATCGTCATCCTGAGCCTGCTGACACTCTCTTTGAGCGGCTGGATATTCGGAGTCAAAATACCAATTATTGTATTTGCCGGAGTGATTCTTGTGCGCCTCATCGCCTCCACTTTTATATTTCGCGACTACTCACTCTCTTGGAGCAAAGCCACACAAAAGACATTTCTCACCAAAAGTATCGTCTATCTCGCAGCGTTTGCGATCTATATGCCGATTTTATTCACTCAAATTGAACCGACTATTTTGATCGGTGAACTCTTCGTCTATCTTTTTATGATCAATCTTTTGATGTATGGCTACTACTACTACCGCAACCAAAATAGTGTCGAGAAGACCAAAAGTGTCGTCATTTACGGTGCCGGAAAGGCGGGACTCAAGCTCCAAGAGGAGTTTAGAAACAGCGAATACAAACTCATGTACTTCATCGATGATGCCTCCGATCTGCACAACAGAAACATAGATACGGTCCGCATCATCTCCAAAGAGAGGCTAAAGAAGAGACTTACTGGCCAAAAATATGATCTGTTAGTCATAGCGATGCCATCCGCTCGCTCTTTGCACATCAAAGATATTTATGAAGAGCTCCATGGGTATTTTCACAAGATTCAGATCCTCCCCTCTATCAACACGATCCTCAGAGAGCAGCCCTTCTCGGCACAGCTCAAAGAGATCTCTGTCGCAGATCTCCTTGCCCGCCATCCGCAAGATCTCGACAAGAAGCTCATCTCCTCCTTCATCAAAGAAAAAACGATACTTATCACCGGAGCGGGCGGAAGTATCGGCAGTGAGATCGTGCGGCAATGTGTCAAATTTGGCGCCAAAAAACTGATTTTGATCGACCATAGCGAATACAACCTCTATCAGATCGAGCAAGAGATTGGCAAAAAAGCAGATATCGTCTGCGTGATGCAAAGCGTTGTCAATAGACCACAGCTTCAAAAAACATTTGAAATGCACAAACCGCAAGTGGTCGTCCATGCTGCGGCGTACAAGCATGTCCCGATGGTCGAAGCCAATATCGAAGAGGCGATCCTCAACAATGTCATCGGCACCAAGAACTGCATTGATACCGCCATAGAAAATGGTGTCGAAAAGTTCATCCTTATCAGTACAGACAAAGCTGTTCGTCCCACCAATGTCATGGGTACTACCAAGAGAATCTGCGAACTCTACGCCCAAAATGTCGATCCCAAAAAGACAGAGATCGTGGCTGTACGATTTGGCAATGTCCTAGGAAGCAGCGGTTCTGTGATACCGAAATTTCAAAGCCAGATACAAAAGGGCGAAAATATCACCGTCACCCACCCCGATATCACTCGCTATTTTATGCTGATACCCGAAGCGTGCGAACTTGTGCTCCAAGCAGGCGCCATAGGCAAGGGCGGTGAGATTTTCATCCTCAATATGGGCGAACCGGTCAGGATCGTGGACCTTGCCCAAAAAATGATAGAGCTCAGCGGTCAAGAGGGGATCGAGATAGAATTCAGCGGTCTGAGACCCGGAGAAAAACTCTACGAAGAGCTCCTCATCGACGGGAGTGAAAAGGCGACCGAGTATGATTCGATCACCATCGCAGCGCCTACGCCCTACCCGATCGACAAACTCAACGGCGACATTGACGCACTCCTCAGAGATAAAAATCCGCTTGACAAGCTCAAAGAGATAGTCCCCGAATTTCACCACACGCTCAATAGCTAAGTCTAGGATGGTATAATCTAGTTTACTATACACCAAAAGAGGCAATAGAATGAGTCAAGAGATACGCCAAATACAAGATGATATCATTGATCTTAGAGTCATTTTTGCGATACTCAAAAAGAGGGTAAAACTCATTTTTGCACTCACTCTGCTTGTCACCGCACTTTCAGCGCTCTATGCCTATCTCCTCGCAAAACCCGTTTATGCACTCAAATTTATGGTAGAAGCAGGTCAGATAGGTGAAAAACCTATCGAAAATATCGATACCCTCAAAGAGAAACTCTCCTATCTCTACAGAGTCGGCGGCAAAAGCACCGGCAAAAAACTCCCTTATGTCAAATCCATCACTGCCAAGAAAGAGACCTCCCTGCTTCTTTTTACAATTCTTGCAAACAGCAATGATGAGGGAGTCCAATACGCCAAAAGTATCCTCGGCGAGATGGACTCAAATCTCAAAAAGCAATTTGATGACTACAAAAATATCCAATTATCGCGCATCAAATCGCTCCAAGAAGAGATCAACACTACAAACGAAAATATCACACTGAGCGCCAAAGAGCTTGCCGAGTCTAAGGCAAATATTCTCTCCGCAAAAAAGAGCGATGACCCATCGGCACTAGAATCCGATCTCTTTCAAGCCGGAGAAAAACAAGCCGTACTTCAAAGTCTCAATGACCATCTTTGGACGCTCAAGGAGAGAGAAGAAGCGCTTGCGCTCTCCATATCGCCGGCAAATATGAAACCTTCGCACATGATAGGGGAGATCGAAAAAACACAGAAGCCTGTTGCCCCCAATAAAAGACTCATAATCATTACAAATTTTCTCTCGGGATTGATTTTTTCGATTTTCCTAGCGCTTCTTTTGGAATTTTTGGCAAGTATGCGAAATCCCGAGAGTCAAGCCGCTCAAGAGAAGTAGGAATCCCGATATGCTCCTTGATTTTAAGCTCTTTTCAATATCCGACAAGCTCTATCTTCCGCTTGCCACACTCTTTTTGTTTCTGCTCGGATCACAGCTATTGGTCAACCACTGGCTTCCTTTCATCTTCCTCTCTCTCTTTTTGATCGATCGGAAAAAGATCTTTACACCAGAAGCGGGCGTTTTGCTCCTCTTTATCTTTGCACTCTATGGCGGTATGATCTATAGGGATTTTGATACTCTCTCAGGCGCCGGCAGCATGACAGCAGTGCTTCAAGAGGCGATCATGGTATTTGTCGTCTATATGGTTGGAGCAAGCCTCAGGGGTCTTGCACCCGGCGATCTGCTTGATGAGAGAAGACTCCTCTATCTGCTCTATGCTTTTTTCTTCGCATACAACTTAGCGATCCTCTATAGCTATTTTGCCCTGCCGCAAGACAACCCTCTCAAAACTTGGGGGATGCAGGTCTATTATAAACGGGATGGCGAATTTATCCATGAGGGCAAACTGCTCTCATCGATAATCGCCTATTTTCTCTCCACAACCGCAGTCATATTGCCGCTCTTGATATTCAATTTCAAAGCATTTCTGGAGAGGAGATTCACCGCTTTTGAACTCTTGATGATAGGAGCATTCGGGACATTCTCGCTCTATTTGGCGACAGAAATGGGCAGAAGAATTACCATCTACGCACTCCTCATCATTACTCTATTTATGGTCGCGAAAATTGTGCTCGCGATACTCAAAAAACACAATATCTACTGGGCGCTCTCCTTCATCGCCGGTGTGATTTTTGTACTCTTTGTCGGCTACTATCTCACAGCCGACTCGCTTGCCATGAAGAGGATATTCGTCAGAGGATTGACGGATCCTAGATACGGCTGGTGGCTTGACGGCTTGCGCTACGCCTTCGAGTACCCTTGGGGCGGCGGTGAGAAGATCATCATCTGGGGACAATACACCTACGCGCACAACTTCTGGATAGATATAGGCAAAAGCTATGGGATCTTGGCTCTTATAAGCTTGGTTGTCTTTCATCTTCTGCATGTGAAATACTTCTATAGGATTTTCACCCAGCCAAAAATCAGCAATTTTGTACGGCTTCTCTTTTTCATCATCGCTTTTGTGATCTTGACCTATTTTACCATCGAACCGGTCTATCAATCAGACAGATCTTACTTTTTTTA